>JAGXIK010000166.1 GCA_024635715.1 Gillisia sp. | reverse complement strand
TGTTGTAATAAGCTCTGTTAAACCGGTATGCACCACTTCTTTTGTTTTCAAAAAATCTGGGATCACACCAGTTGCTGCCCCCTTATTATCCAAAACTCCTTTGGCAACTTGTCCCATTAAGCCTAATTTGCTCCCACCATAGACCAATTTTATATTGTTCTTAGCCAGATATTCTCCAACATGGTAAGCTTCTTCAAAAATAATAGGATCTACACCATCACTGCTGGCGCAAAACACTGCAATACTTTTCAAGTTGTTTGAATGGATATTATGAATTATCAAATTGAAGTAATTTTTTAAATTATATGTTATTGTTTTATTCCTTTTAGCATCCTAAAATTACCGAAAATATCCTTTTTTAGGGTGGTCTTGAATCCGGATTCTTGCATTAACTTTTCAGTCTCTTTGGCTAGATATTGATTGATCTCAAAATACAAACTCCCTCCTTTATTCAAATTGGTTTGTGCAAGGTTAGTGATAGCTTCATAAAAAATAAGCGGATCATCATCCCGAACGTACAGAGCTCCTTCTGGTTCATTTTCTAGGACATTCCTGTTCATTTCTTTTTTCTCTAGATCCCTTACATAGGGCGGATTAGAAACTATAATGTCAAAAGAATCTAGGGATTTATTTAAATGAAGAATATCTTGGGTTTCAAATTTCACCTCCACTCCGTTTGCTTCGGCATTTTTGGAAGCTACTTTTAAGGCTTCATTAGAGATATCTAAAGCTGTAAACTTTATATTTGATAAATTCTTGGCCAAACTAATTGCGATACAACCGCTTCCTGTACCAATATCTAATATTTTTGAAGCTGAAATACTATTATCAAAAAGGTCCGAAAGGATCCAGGAAACCAATTCTTCTGTCTCTGGCCTGGGGATCAATACATTTTTATTTACCTTAAATTTTAGACCAAAAAATTCAGTTTCTTCTATTATATACTGGATTGGCTCATGCCGCTGTAGTTGCGTTAAGATCTTATCAAAAAGTTTTATTTCTTCAGAAGATAACTTCTTTTTAGGATTCAGGGCTAACTCCAAACGAGTCACACTTAAATAATGCACTATTAGAATATTGAAAAATGAATTGATCTCCTCTAAAGGATATTCATTTTTCAAACCAATAATAAATTGTTTTTTATAATCTAGAAGTAACAACTAAGAAGCAATTTTTAATTAAGAACCAAGAAAACTCTAATAATCTAATCTAGATCTTTGAGCATCCACATGGTACAGTTGTAATGGCCTGTATCTCCCATTGGCTTCTCTAAAGAATTAAATCCTGAACGACTGTATAGTCGGCGGGCATCTTCCATATACGGTAAAGTTTCAAGGTAGCATTGCTTGTAACCCTTAGCCTTTGCATAATGCAGGCAAGTATTCATCATAGCCGCTCCAATACCTCTACCTCGAGCAACTGGTAAGAAATACATTTTTTGTAGCTCACAAACTGATTCTTCGCCATTTAGCAATGGGGCAATTCCAGCTCCGCCAATAATTTCCCCCTTTTCTTCTACAACAAAATATTGCATTTTGTCTTGATCGTAGGTAGCAAACATATCGTCCAACGATTTGTCCTCATAAGCAGTGCCCACTTTAGGCACACCCATTTCTACTAAAACTTTTCTCACCACCTGTGCAACACTCTGGTTGTCTTTAGGTTGAATCTCACGAATTTTAAAACTGCACATTCTTACTAATTAATCTTATTTTTGTGAAGTGAAGATACACGAAAAATATATAAAACGCTGCATACAATTAGCTGAAAATGGTCTAGGTACCACCTACCCTAATCCTATGGTTGGAAGTGTTATAGTTCACAACAATAAAATCATTGGCGAAGGCTGGCATCGTAAGGCGGGAGAGCCACATGCAGAGGTGAACGCCATAAATTCTGTTAAAGATAGATCTTTACTAAAAAAGGCGACTATCTACGTAAGTCTAGAGCCTTGTTCTCATTATGGAAAAACACCTCCCTGTAGCGATCTAATAATTGCTAGCGGTATTAAAAAAGTAGTGATTGGAAGTATAGATCCTTTTCCAGCAGTTTCTGGTAAAGGCATTAAAAAACTGATGGATGCAGGCTGTGAAGTTATTTTGGGGATTTTGGACAATGAATGTAATGCCTTAAATAAACGCTTTTTTACATATCATAAACACCAAAGACCCTATATTATTTTAAAATGGGCACAAAGCATAGATGGCTTTCTATCACCCATTTCTTCTGAAGGAAATCATGACCGAGAACCAGTTTGGATCACTAATAAATATTCCCAGCAACTGGTTCACAAATGGCGGAGCGAGGAGACTGCTATTTTGGTGGGCACCAACACTGCCGTTATGGACAACCCAAAGTTGAATACAAGACTCTGGGAAGGAACAAATCCTGTAAGGATACTCATAGATAGGCGCTTAAGATTAACAGGAGATTCTGCACTTCTAGACGAAAGCATTAAAACCATTGTCATTTGTGAAGAGGAGGCTAAGAATACAAACCCTAGAACTACTTCTGAAAATTTGATCTTTGAAACCATCAATTTCAACAAAGAGATCACTGCCGAAATTTGTAAGATCCTGTATAAACATGACATTCAATCTGTAATTATTGAAGGAGGAGCTATAACCTTACAATCTTTTATAGATTCTGGCCTTTGGGATGAGGCTCGAGTATTTACTGGAGATGCACATTTCAGAAAAGGGATTAAAGCTCCCTTACCACCAGGAACATTTAAAGAAAGGAACACTCAAACAAGAGATACTTTAAGAATTTATTCCAATGATTAAAACTATTATATTCGATTTTGGCGATGTTTTTATCAACCTAGATAAACCTGCAACATTTAGAGAGCTCCAAAAACTAGCTATTAAAGAGCTGCCGGAAGAAATGCTTCATGTTAACAAGGAATATGAGATGGGCCTAATTTCTTCGGAATCATTTATTAGTTCCTATGTAAATAATTTCTCATCCCTATCATATGAAGGAATTATTACTGCCTGGAACGCAATCCTAGTAGATTTTCCAAAATATCGATATCACTTTATAAAAAAACTTGCAGAAGAGAAGAACTACCAACTGATACTTTTAAGCAACACCAATGAGATTCATATAGATTGGGTAAAGGAAAAAGTTCCGTTTTTTGAAGAATTTAAATCTTGTTTCGATGCGTTTTACTTATCTCATGAAATAAATCTACGAAAGCCAAATTCAGATATTTTTGAATTCGTTTTGAATAACCACAAACTCAAAGCCGAAGAATGCCTGTTTATTGATGACGTTCTAGAAAACACAGAAGCTGCCGAAAAATTAGGAATACATGTTTGGAATATAGAACCAACTCGAGAAGATGTTATTGATCTATTCACTACCAATAAAGCACTATTTTGATATATCTAATTTTAAGCATTCTTTCCTCCAGTATTATTTTTGTTGTTTTTAAATTATTCAAACGATTTGAGATCAATACCCTCCAAGCGATCATCGTTAATTATTTTATTGCGTGTTCAGTCGGGTATTTTGGATTTGTAGAAGATGCCAACATTAGCGAAATTCCATCTAAACCTTGGTTCTATGGCACCCTGATACTTGGTCTTCTATTTATCATCGTCTTTAATCTTGCAGCAATAACCACACAGCGTAGTGGACTTTCAGTAGTTTCTGTAGCCACAAAAATGTCTGTAGCAATTCCTGTATTATTTGGAATCTTATATTTTAATGAAAGCACAGGGGTTTTAAAAGTTTTAGGGATCATTCTAGCTTTAGTAGCTGTTTATTTAAGTTCCATAAAAGCCAAAACAGGGATTGCGATCAAGAAAAAAAATCTCATTTATCCAATCTTGGTATTTATAGGTAGTGGGCTCATAGACACTCTTATTAAATTTATAGAATCTGGATATGTAAATAAGACCGACGTTGCTCTTTTCTCTTCTACCATCTTTTCTGTTGCAGGAACTATTGGGGTTTTAGTATTAATTTTTCAAGGAATTACCGGGAAATTAAAGATCACAGGAAGAAATATCCTTGGAGGTATCGCTCTTGGAATCCCTAATTTTTTTTCCATTTATTTTCTTGTAATGGCACTTAGAAACAACGGATTTGAAAGTTCAACAATCTTTACAATAAATAATGTGGCGATAGTTTTGGTTTCTACTTTACTTGGAATTATATTATTCAAAGAAAAATTAATAACCAAGAATTGGATTGGGATCATTCTAGCAATCATCAGTATTCTTTTGGTCGCAAATAGTTGAATTTAAATATTGTGAAAGACACTTACAAAAGTATCACCAAAGCTTCTGAAGAAGTTATTTTCAAAGATCGGAATTCAAAATTCTTTGGATATGCCTTTCCTATTAAATCTGAAGAGGAAGTAAAAGGAATTATTGAAGATCTTAAAAAGAAACACCACCAAGCAAGGCATTGGTGTTATGCCTGGCAGTTAGGAAAGGAAGAACAAGATCATCAGTTTAGAGCCAATGATGATGGAGAGCCATCTAATTCTGCCGGAATGCCTATCTATGGGCAAATTCAATCTTTTGATGTCACCAATATTTTAATTGTGGTTGTACGCTATTTTGGAGGTGTAAAACTAGGAGTAGGTGGATTAATAAATGCATACAGAACTACTGCTCAAATGGCTCTGGAAGAAAGCAATATATTAAAACGCACCATAGACGATCTATACTTGCTACAATTCGATTATCCAGAAATGAATGTGGTTATGCGAATTATAAAAGAACACAATCTTAATGTGATAGATCAGCAATTAGCATTGGACTGCAAAATATTTATTTCAGTAAGAAAAAAAGAATCTGAAACTATTTTCGAAAAATTTTCTAGTGTTTACAAAGTCGAAATTAAAGAGTTAGAGCATTAATTCTTCAACTTATCTAAAATATATTCTGGGCATCTAATTGGTTTTCTTGATTGCATATCCATAAATACTAAAACCGTGCTTGCCGTTGTTAGCAACTCTCCTCCCTGATTATAGATTTCATAATCGAATTCAATTTTAACACTTGGAGTTTTCATTAGTTTTGTTACAATTTTAAGCTCATCATCAAACAATGCCGACTTAATAAATTTAAAATGCATTTCATAAACAGGTAACATCACCCCTTCTTTCTCCATAGATTTATAGGAGACTCCTAGTTCATCAAGCCAGTCCAGGCGTGCCATTTCCAAATAATCTGCATAATTTCCATGATGCACTACACCCATCTGATCTGTTTCTGCATATCTCACTTTAACATATGTATTATGACTTTTCATAGAATTTTATCGGGATAAGTTAGATAGGTTTTTGTACATTCATCCAACGAAGTAAGTATGCATAAAATTTTCTTAAAATTCAAGGGTAAAAGCATTTTTTTATTAGATATTTTGTTCACATATTTGTTCTGCGAGAAATTAAAGCCCAATTTGTGCTTACCAAATTTCAACGATCTACTAACCAATTTATAACCAAGTAATAAGCATGTCAAAAACTGCGCAATCAGTTTGGAATAGCTGTCTAGCTTTTATCAAAGATAATATTACCCCCCAAGCTTATAAAACTTGGTTTGAACCTATTCAGGCAGTAAAACTTACTGACTGTGCGTTGAGCATACAGGTCCCTTCTAAATTCTTTTATGAATGGCTGGAGGAACACTATGTAAAACTTCTAAAAGTTTCATTAACCAAAGAACTAGGGGAAAAAGCAAAGCTGGTATATGTTATTAAAATGGAGAACACCTACGGGAACAAAATTCCATTTACAGAGAAAATACCTAGCACACAACGAAGCCAAATGACTTCTCAAGAAGTAGATGTACCAATTAAGAATAAAAATCCAGAACTAAGAAATCCCTTTATTATTCCCGGGATTAGAAATGTTAAGATTGAATCTCAACTTAATCCAAATTATAGTTTCGAAAACTTTCTTGAAGGCGACTCCAACAGGCTTGCACGTTCTGCAGGCTTAGCAGTATCTAATAAACCAGGAGGAACTTCTTTTAATCCTTTATTGATCTTTGGAGGAGTAGGACTTGGAAAAACGCATCTATCCCATGCTATAGGGGTAGACATTAAAGATAAATATCCAGAAAAGACTGTTTTATATATTTCTGCGGAAAAATTTACGCAACAATATATAGAATCTGTTAAAAAGAATAATAGAAACGATTTCATTCATTTCTATCAGATTATAGATGTATTGATAGTAGATGATATTCAATTACTATCTGGTAAGGCGGGAACTCAAGATGTGTTTTTTCACATTTTTAACCACCTTCACCAAAACGGGAAACAGGTTATTTTAACTAGTGACAAGGCACCTGTAGACATGCAGGATATCGAACAACGCTTACTATCTCGTTTTAAATGGGGGCTTTCAGCAGAATTACAACATCCCGATTTTGAAACTCGTGTTTCAATTATTAAAAATAAATTATATCGAGACGGTGTGGAAATGCCAGAAGATATCATTGAATTCTTAGCGAATAATATAAAAACAAATATTAGAGAACTAGAAGGTGCGATCATATCACTAATTGCACACTCTTCTTTCAATAAAAAGGACATTACGCTAGAGTTAGCTACAAAGATCGTAGACAACTACGTTAAGAATACTAAACGAGAAGTTTCTATAGATTATATACAAAAGATCGTTAGTGATTATTTCCAAATGGATGTAGAAACACTTCAGTCTAAAACTAGAAAAAGACATATCGTACAAGCGAGACAACTTGCTATGTTCTTTGCCAAGAGATTAACAAAGGCCTCACTAGCAAGTATAGGAAGTCAGATTGGCAAGAGAGATCACGCCACAGTACTTCATGCATGCAAAACGGTAGATAACTTAGCTGCTACAGATAAGCAATTCAAGAAGTTTGTAGAAGATCTAAATAAAAAACTTACGTTATAATTTATATTTTATGAAAACCAACGTTTTAATGGTGTGTCTCGGAAATATCTGTAGATCTCCACTGGCCGAAGGAATTCTAAAGTCCAAAACAGACCCTGAAAAAGTCTATGTAGATTCAGCAGGCACAGGAGATTATCATGTAGGAGACCTGCCAGATCCCCGCTCTATAGCTATTGCAAAAAAGCACAAATTAGATATCACTTCACAAAAAGGAAGACAATTTGGTGTTCAGGATTTCGATCAATTCCATCATATTTACGTCATGGATACCTTTAATTATGCAGATGTGATCGCATTGGCAAGAAATGAAGAGGACAAAAAGAAGGTGAAACTTATTTTGGATGAAATTTTTCCTGGTGAAAACGTAGATGTTCCCGACCCTTATCAAGGTTTAGCTGAAGGTTTCAAAAACGTTTACAAAATGCTAGATGAAGCTTGCGAGATTATCGCCAATAAATTGGAAGAAAAGCACTAGCCCAAATAACATCTAATTTTAATTATGAGTAATTCTATCTTTAAATTCTCAGGAAAATTATATTTAATTCCAACCACTTTAGGAGAGTCTAAAATTTCTGAAGTTCTTCCAGATTCAATAGGAACTATAATTGAAAAAATAGATCATTATATTGTAGAGAACGAAAAGACTGCCCGAAGATCTATAAAAGTAGTACTTCCAGAAAAATCACAATCTTCATTAAAGCTAAACACTTTAAATAAATTTACCGATGTTACTATTTTGTCTACATTTTTAGATCCTTGCAAAGAAGGAGTAGATGTTGGTTTGCTTAGTGAAGCTGGTTGTCCAGGAATTGCAGATCCAGGCGCTGAAATAGTGAAACTGGCACATGAAATGGGAATTCAAGTGATCCCTTTGGTTGGCCCCTCCTCTATTCTTTTAGCTATGATGGGTAGCGGAATGAATGGCCAGAGCTTTACTTTTAACGGCTATTTACCAATAGACAAGAAAGAGCGAAAACAAGAGTTGAAAACGTTAGAAAGAATCTCCTCAGAAAGGAATCAGGCGCAACTTTTTATTGAAACTCCTTATAGAAATAATCAGTTAGTGGAAGATCTGGTACAAATATTAAATCCTGCTACCAAACTCTGTATCGCCTGTGATTTGACCCTTGCATCAGAATATATAATCACCAAGTCTATTCTGGATTGGTCTAAAACAAAAGTAGACCTTCATAAAAGGCCTACCATGTTTATAATTCAAAAAGATATTTAAGACATCGCTATTATTGCTTTTGCTTTTCTTTCCGGCTGAACGAAAGAAGTATCATATCCTGAAAACTTTTTCATGTAATGGCCAAGAGTGGTTCCAAAAGCATCACTAAAAGCGGTTGCTCCCCAACTTCTAAGGTATTTTTTCACACTTCCAGGACCTGCTAAATGTGCTGCAGCTAGGATTCCAGATTCTGTAATAAGAATTCCGTTTATTCTTTTACCTACAAATCTCTTTATATCTCTCTTTAGAATCCATTTATTTCTAGAAGCGTTTGCATAAAATGCCGCTTCTTGTAATTCTGGAGTATC
>JAGXIK010000165.1 GCA_024635715.1 Gillisia sp. | reverse complement strand
ACGAATTAAATAATTGAGGTAACCTTTTAGGTTACTTTAATTTTGAACTTATATATGTTTAATTGATTTCATTTACTATAAAAATACATGTAATTTGATTTACTACATAATTTTAAAGGCAGATTATAATTCAAAATCAATATGAATTTTAGTGCCTACTTATAACTTCTCATTGAAAAGGCCTATGAGGTTTTAAGTTTGATTTCAACAAACTCATTTATAACTTTAAAAGAAGTTGGGATGAGATACTCATTGTTATTCAAATAATACACGGTGTATCTGCCAATCAAAAAAAATGATAATTTCAAATCGATGGATAGAAATCGCGAAATCTGAATTTCTATAAAGTAATATTCCTTTATCTATCAATCTTTCCGATTAAAGATAGTGATGAATATAGGTTTATTACATCTCACTTCTGCATTGGCAATCTCTTCAAAAATAAACGTAGAAGTCATTCCCAAATAAAAATTATATAAAAGGAATTAATGAAATAATGTCCATTTACTTTTAAAGCTTATTTTATAAATGTTTCCATTAAAGATCAATCTGACGCGAGGAGTTTACAATAAAGAGGAACTATCCAAATTTGGCAAAACCTTACTGTTTCTGGCTCTTCAGAGGTTAAAATTCTAGTGTATCCGAATTTTACACCTTTAACAAAACTTTAACTTTTCTATATACCAAAACATTACATCACAATTACCTTATCATAATTTGATTCATTATCTTGTTCATAATTGAATCCCGACACTATTATGGATCGTGCAGCTTAGTGGTCGTGAGTTAAAACGACACATTCTTAATACGCCTGAACCTCTAAAGATTCCAAAATATCATTCACAAAAGAAACCACTTTATCATTATTATACCACACCTGTTATATTTCTTTAAAAGCATCATTAAGTACCCCGTGTTCAGCATTATAATCTATAACAAATTCATTTTTAAAAGGTAAATCCCTTGCACCATTTTTAAAAAAATCAATTTTTAGGAGTTGCTTTTCAGTTTTCTCTCTTGCTTTGCCAAGCATTAAATCTGAAAGATCTATTCCTGTGATAGCGTTCCCTCTATTGGTCAGTTCAATGGAATGTCTACCTGTTCCGCATCCTACATCCAGCAACTTTAATGATTTGTCCCGATTGAGTTCCTCTTCGATAAAATCACATTCCCCAATGGTTCCCTGGGTAAATGCCTCCTTGTCTTATTTATTTCCGAGGATTTCAAAAACAACTTCATATCATTGCAGCTTGTCCATTGTTAATTTATAAGGTGAAGACCATTTGCTGTAATTATCTGAAACAATTTCTACTTGTCCTATCACCGGTAGCGCCAGTCCTTTGCGGTAAAATGACTTAAAGTCTGAATTCAAGGACCAGATAGATACTAAAATAAGCATTTTTTATGGTCGGGACAGAAATTAGAGTTTACGGGATAACCACCCCATACCAAGAAAATTTAATTACCTTGAATAATCCTGCGTTTTATGGAATATCTATAATTGAAGGTGACAGCTTTTTTTGGAAGGTTTATTTGTGCACTACTTATACTGCTATGATTGTTTAGCAGCTTTAAGAAGATTAAAATGAAACGATGATCCAAAAGTTTAATTCAAACTCTAGATTCTTATTTGAAACCGGTCTGTAAGATCTTAAACCTGTCAAAGTAAACCTGATGGGACATCAAGACCATCCCCTACTTTTTCTTTCACTTTACAAAAGCTTTAAACCAAAACTGTAACTCACGACCAAGGAAAGGGTAAATTGTGATTTATATATTATCTTTAGCGTATTAATTAGATAAATTATGATCTTACGACTTATCGTTATTGCAATCTTTTTCTTTTCTACCTTTTCTTATTCCCAATCTGAAATCTATGAGCTAAGGGTATATGACATGAAATTCAGTACCTCAGCAAACATTCTTCATGATTATTTTAAGGATGCTCTTATCCCGGCATTGAACAGGCAGGGATTGAATAATGTGGGAGCTTTTGAGGAAAGTGGAGAAACCTTACCAAAAAAAATCTACCTCTTAATTCCGTATAAAAATATGCAGGCATATCTGGAGGTTTCCGATGCGCTTGAAGAGGACGATCAATTTAAATCAACTGCGGAAGCCTACCGAAACACTCCACCCGATAAAATCCCATTTGAGAGATATGAAAGTAGGTTTATAAGATCCTCCTGGGGTTTTCCAAATCTCGTGAAGCCAGCCGTTGATTTTAATCAATTTGAATTGAGGATCTATGAAAGTTATAATGAAGATGCACTGCGCCGAAAATTAAAAATGTTTAATGAAGATGAATTTGAAATTTTTGAGGATGCAGGACTGCGTACCGTTTTCTTCGGAAAAAATATCTCCGGAGATCAAATGCCTTCGTTAACCTATATGCTGGCCTTTAAGGATAAAGAGAAGCATCAGGAGGCCTGGTCAAAGTTTGGCCAGCATCCAGATTGGCAGCGCATTTCAAACCTGAAGGAATATACCAATACGGTATCTAACATAACCAGGGTATTTTTAAAATCCTTGCCATATTCTCAATTGTAATGTTGCGTTTTAAGAGGGAATAAATAACAAGTGAATTCTGAAATACCGAACGTATGTTTTGGGTGATTTCAATTTTTTCGTTTCTAGTTATTTGGATCATCCAAATTCTTTTTCTAAAGAAAAGTTCGGCTTAAGGCCTTAAAGCAAAATGTTTCCATCTCCATAATCCAAGGAAGTCAAAATATTTGAATGATTATTAAATTTTATTTCAAAATTTGGCAATTTAGAAATATCGTAAAATTGACAATACCTGCATCATTCCCTAAAGACCAGATTGTGTTCTCCCGGTTGATTATTTTATATTAAACTTGGAAACCACTTTTTTGCATTTCCTCGATATATTTTATCTATAACCGCCTTGGGCAGTTTTAATCCTTTTAAATTAGTTGAAAAAGCTGAAACCTTCATTTCATCATCTGTGACAAAGAACCTCCAATCGCTTACCCACCTATCATTCATTGTTTTCTTTAATTCATCTGGATTAGAAATAGATTCAACACTAAGATCGGTACTATATATAAGCCTGTCCTGATATTTAATTATGAAATCCCGCACCTTTTCCCGATTGTCGATTGATTGAAATTGCAAGTGAGGTACGCGAGCAGCCATGTCTACGGCCACATTGGGAAATTCGTCGAAATGATTGGCCAACTTATTAATATTCCATTCTAAACTTCCCAGGTGAGCACCTACAAATTTTAAATTTGGATGTTTCACGAGCATTCGATCCCGGGCATCAATTTGATCCTGGTAAGAAGGGAAATCTTTTTGGAGGTACATGTGATATTTTGGATTTTTGGCAAAGTAACTCTGGTCACCTGTAATGGTCATTTCCTCTATTGGTAACCATGCATTCCTAGGCTCTCCTAAATGCCCGATTAGAGTCACGTTGTTTTTTTCTATTAAATCTAAAATGGGATCAAATCGGGGATTGTCAATCATTACAAATTGCCCGTCTTTCTCCCGAAGATCCATTCCTATGTTCTTCCAAATTTTAACGGCAATAGCTCCATTTCCAAAAGATTTTTCCAGATATGAAATAGTTTGCTGTTGCCATTCTTCACTCCCCCAATTGGCAACATTAAATGTGGTGGCGTAAGATAAGATTTGTGGATAAGCCTCAACTAATTTGAGAGCGACTTGTTGTTGCTCTTCAATTGAAGGATAATAGGGCGGATTTACATTAATAGTTAATAACCGAAAATTATTCCTTTCAGCTTGATTAATAAAAGCTGAGTCATCAACATTAATATGCACATGGGTATCATATTTTTGGACGGAATCAAAATCTTCCAGGGAATAAAATCCGGTTTCCGGATCGGCATTTTGTAACAATTGTTCCTTTTTTGCTTCCCCACAGCCCTGCAGACAAAAACAGAGGATATAAATTATATAATTTTTAAATTTCATTCTTTGTTACTTTTAATTGTTTTTAACAAGTCCACTATAATTCGGTGCAAATTTGTTCGAAGTGAAATGACGGGATGAACACCAATTATTATTTCACCACTGGAATAGCTGCTATAAGAATAAAATCTTTGAATGATACATCAACTTTTGGTGAAGCCATTTGTACTTCTCCAATATTAACATCATCAAAATAATTTACCACGTCATACTTCACATTATCTTTTAATCCCCGCAATTCTATTTCACCATTCCAGGCATTAGCATAAAAGGCATAGTAAAGAGTATCCCCTTTGTTAATCACGTGAGCTTCCGGTTTATCGTAGCCTATGTCATATAAATTTCCCAAATATTCTTCTTTAGATAACATTTTTTCGTTATAAAGAGAAAACCATTTTTTCCAAATCTTCTCCTTTTCATTGGTCAATATAAATTTGGCTGCCTCTTCATTTTCACTGGAGCTTGGTACTGTAAACTTGGTGCCCAATACAGCCCCAATGCCAAATGAACTCGCAAAATCATTTCCATTGTCACTCAATTCTACGTGATCACCGTAATAAGCGGTTTTAGGTACTAAAGCCTTATAAGTTTTTCCTTTGTGGCGGATTTGCCAGCTTGACATAGGATCTGATGAAACCGTCTGGTTAGTAGATGCCATGTTGAAATAGGACATAACGGTTCCACAAGGACAATTCTCAACAACCGCATTAGGTTTAATCTCCCGCGCTTTTTCATATATCATATGAAAGAAATCGGGAAGACCTTTAACTGATTCTTCGGGTTCCTTTAATGAGTGATCGGGGGCCACAGCATTCATATGTTGCCCATCCATTTTAAGGCCATCAAAATCCCATTCATCCAGAAATAGATCAACGACCTCCTTAGTGTGTTCAATTGTTTGCTCCTTAGTGGGAGAAAGATAATGGGCATTCCACCAGGTAATATATTGAGGGGCACCATTGTCCATTATTATTGTCATTCCGGGATTTTCTTTTAAGGCTTTGCTATGCGGATCTGCGGCAAGAGGGGTCCACCATATTTTCGCCTTTAGCCCGTAATCGTGAATGGTTTTTACTAAGTTTTTTATAGCATTATCTCCTTCAGGAAATCTATTCTTTGCTGGTCGCCAGTCTCCCTCAGCAACCTGAAATCCATCGTCCAAAACAGCCCATGCTATACCCAATTCTTTCACCTTTGGCAGGGAGTTTACCACTTCTTCCATGGTAAATTCCCTTCCATACCCCCAGGCGCACCAGATTGGCTCAAAAGCAGCTTCTTCTGGTTCCACCATTTCTATTCCTTTTGCCTGCATCAATTCTGAGTATCTGGAAAGATTTTTAAAGTAATCTCCTTCAGAAATAGAAAGAAATGTCTCAAGTGTGGAAATCGTATCTTTTGCTTTAAATAAAGTTCGTTCATCAAAATGTTTTGAAACTCCTATTGAGACATTGGAATTCTTAAACATCTCGGTTGGAAGATTAACAAGTTCAGGTTCCAATGACAAATGTCCTACAGCTATATTTATATCCGGTCTCCAGACACTGGTTACAGGAATACCTCCTCCGTAATCAGAGTCATTCATCCCCATGTAGTTCTTATGATAATACCCGGGCTCGAGAGGCTTTATCCAATCACTGCGTCTGGACGAAGAGCTACCCTGAAATGCCCAAAAAGGGGGTTCATTTCCTTGAGAAAGGATACTATAGTTTCCATTGATCCATCTTTCAATAAAAATATCTTCGTTGGAAGCGTTGATATATTCAACTGCCACTGAAATTAAATCGGGAAAATCGTCATAAGCAGTTAATTTTAATTTCTTCAACAATCGTAATCCATCCTCTTCATAAACACCTTTTATTATCCATTTTCTACCAGATAATTCTCCACTTAAGGCACTTTCTGAGACATTTTTTAATTCAAATTTTGATATCTCCTTTTTGTTTATAGTAACATTTTCCGAAGCCTGAAAATCTTCCACAGCAGGCTTAGAACTGATTAAAATAGAGGAGAAGCGCGTTCTCAGGTCAGAATCAACTTCAAAGACTAGATTCCCATGTGTTATTTTTAAGGATGGCGATTCTGTTTTGTTTCTATTTGTAAAACCTGTAGCAGACACAATGGCAAGCAGTATTAGTGCCACATATAAAACATTTTTTCTATTCAAGTATTTGAATTTGCTTAGCATTTTCATAATATATTTTTTTTAAAACGTTATCGGGTAATCCAAAACCATTTAAGGCCCAGTGGTAACTAAATAAATCTTTTTGATAAAAATGTTCATCTTCCGTTTCCAGAATTCTGAAAGTAGTTGTGTACATTGAGGGTGATAGTCCCATATCAGTTCCATAGAGCAACCTGTCCTGGTACTTTATAAAAAATTTCTTTACACGTCGTGGAAT
Source organism: Gillisia sp. (assembly GCA_024635715.1). Taxonomy (GTDB): domain Bacteria; phylum Bacteroidota; class Bacteroidia; order Flavobacteriales; family Flavobacteriaceae; genus Gillisia. The sequence goes on along the minus strand of JAGXIK010000165.1, from coordinate 12,700 downwards.
AGGAGCGGTTTCTGCATAACGTGCAGAAATATCTGCATATAAATTTGGATACTTATCAAGAAGATTACCTAGAATACTAAGATCATAACTGGAATTGGCAAAATGACAGGCAATAAAAGTTGTTTTGGGATTATTGCCTACGGCATTTTCAAGAGTCTTCAGGAGTGCCGCATGACCCGAAATATTATTTTTTGTAGTGTCTATTTGCCATTTTTTAGCATTCATTAAGCCATCATTATGTTTATCTATAGGCTGGTACATCCAGAATGGTTCGGCAACATGAATATTTACAGGCATTCCCAATTCTCCACACATCTTGAGAAGAGGAGCCATTCTATCGTCATCAATGTGCATTCCTTTAGCTGCAGTGGGTTGGGAATAGGATAATCCTTCTCCCTTATCTCCAAGTTCACCTACGCCTCGTGCTCCTTTGTTATAGCAGCGTACGAGTTCATTTATAGCATTCTGAGACCAGCCTGGCTCGTTGTACCCCGTATAATCAATTCCACACCATATTTCGAAACGATCTTCATATTTTGAATAAAGATCATAAATACTATCAAAGGCTTGTCCTGTTTGATAGGTAAGCAAAATTGTTTTCTCTATACCTGCTTTATCCATAGTTTCCACCCATTTTTTGATCTCTGATTCAGATTTTGCATATGGATGAGAATGAACATCAATTACAGGAAATTTGGCTTTTACAGGAAAAGTTCTTGGTATCTTGTACAAAGAAACAGGATCGTATTCCTTTAGAAGAATTTCATTTTCCTGACCAAAAGAAAAACTTAATGATAACATCATAATTAAGACAAATAAAGCTCTAAATGGTTTAATTTCAGTTTTTTCCAATTTTTTATCCATAATGTTTCTATTTTTTAGGTGAAATTTTTACATTTCTTCTTGAATATATTTATTAATCCTGCGCAGCCAATTATCTGCTATTAATTGTAACTCTTCCTATCCCCATTTATCTACCGTTAAACTTTAAAGAATATTTTCTTCTGATATAACCAATAGCACAAATACCATTGAAGAAAAAATAAAGTAACGGCGGCTATAATCAATATTGCAGCATCGGGTATTTCTAATGGGGAGAGAATACCTGAAACAATAGTGTTTGAATAATCATACAGCCAATGATGAACAACAATTTCAAAAAAGAGATATATAAAAATAGAATTCATACCTACTATAGTAAAAAAGCTGAGAAAACGCCTATGTTTCAGCACGTCAATCCAGCAATATAGAAATGCAAGCGCCAACAAACACCAACCTCCCGTAACCAGAGTAAAAGAGGAAGTAGAAATTCGTTTTATAATAGGGGTTATTTTTAATAAATCAAGCAAGTATCCTCCTATTAGAAGCAGTATTCCAAAGATAACGATATACATTATCTTACCTCTTATTGTAGGCCTGTTGAGCAACCATTTTCCAGCCACAGCACCCCAAATAGTATGTGCCGCAGTAGGGACGGCATTTATAGCAACCCAACCACCAGAACTGATTTTATTCATTAGCACCAAATCCATATAATTACCAAAATTATGTTGATCTGTAAAAGGTTGATCAAATCCTGGAATTTGGATGAATCTGTATAACATTTCAGTGAGTAGTAGTAATCCTAAACTAAATAATATTTGGTATCCTGGTTTCCAGCGAAAAATGAGAAAAGCCACTAAAAGAGTAAAGGATAATTGGGCCAAAACGTTCCATAGTTGAAAAGATAAACCATCTTTTCCTACGGCATAAATTAAGACACCCCAAAACAATAACCATCCACTACGAATAATTGCTCGTTTTGCCTGGACTTCCCAGGGTCGCCCTTTAGAAGTTTGCTTTGTAAGTGAAAAAGCCATCGCTGTACCGGCTATAAACATGAAACCGGGTTGTACAAAATCCCAAAAGGTTAATCCGTGCCAGGGATGGTGAGTGAACTGGGTAGCCAAAGAATGAATAAAAGAAGAAGGTTCCGTTATGGCAATAACATGTCGATACAAACCGGCTGCTTCTAACATTAACAGCACCATTATTAATCCACGGTAAAAATCCAGAGAAAGGAGCCGGGTATCCTTCTTAACCACATTCTCTATTTCAGCTTGACCTATTGAATCAATAGGTCCGGCAAGCACCCCATTTTTCTTAGTAGGTTTTTCTAATTGATCATTTTCCATTGCACTCAAAATAATAAAATATATGATTATAACTGTTCCCTCTGTTCCCTTTTTAATAAATGCAGTATTTCTAAACTACAGAGCCAGGTGTTACTTTATATTCTTTCTGCAAACCTTCACTGCCTTAAAAAAACATTCTATTTAAATAATATAATTCCGAACTTTTCATAATCGTGAAATGTTTTAGTTGTTAACTTCCAGGACCAGGATTTTTTTTCAGTTCCATCGTAATCAACCCTATAGAAGTTTGCTCTCCACTTAGTTCCTGACTGCGGTGGAATATTATTGAGCGGCCTAAGAAGAGTGTAGGGAATAAAAAATTCAGCAATCCATCCTTTTATTATTGCATTACTTTCCTTACTACCTCCTTCAATACTGGTAGCATGCCTCGTTCTTCTATTCTGGTCATAATGAAAAGGCTGCCACCTCACTAAATCTCCATTTTCGTTAGAAACAATTATTGGTAGCTCATAATTCAATGGAGAAATTTCGTATTCAAAATATACGGGAAAAGCCTCGTCTGGCCAGAGAAAAACTTCAACAACATCCTCAGTCCACAAGTCCATAAAATCTTCGTTCATAGTTGCTGTTAACTTTTTATCCTCACAATGAAAAAGGAAATAAATCCCGCTCTCCGAATATAGAATCTTTACTTTAGTTTTTAATCCCTCGCCCGCTATTTGCCGGTGTGGAATAATTGTCCATTCTGCCTTTTCCCATTCCTCTGAAGCTCCAACTCCGGTAATTTCAAAATCATTTATTTTGTTTATTTCAAGACAATCATCTTTGGGTTCATCTCTTAAGTGCATAGTCTGAAATTTTCTATCTATATTTATTATAGGCATAATTAGTATTAATATAATAACAACATTTCGCATCACAACTTCTTTGACTATGTATATCTTACCAGTTCTTTTCAGTCTCAAAACTCACTAATTCACCCCTCACACGCAATATTGGCATTGAAGCCTATTTTCCTATACTTTTATCTATCATTCTATTTTAATGATAACAGAATCCCACCCTTTTATTCTCGATTTCGATACATAACTCGCTGTTAAAAGATATATCCCCTTTGCAGAATGACTTGGTTTTTCAATAATCCGAAAAGCCCCTTCTAAACCAGGTAATACCCAGCTACTTTGCTTTTTACCCTGTGTTAAAATGAAATCCGCAATATCTTCAGATTCTTTATCTGTAAAATCAGGGTTTGCCGGCATTACGGAACTTCCCCATACACCTGAAGATCCTAACGAAATTCTACCCGCAAGAGATTTAATGTTTTTTGAGGTCTTTTCATATCTCCCAGCCATTTCAGAAAAGGAAGGACCAGCAAGTAATGTTTTATCAGCATGGCAGCCGAAGCAGGTGGATCTCCTCATTAGTGCCAGACCTCTATGGTCTTTTTCAACGAATTTCTTTTTTTCCTTTACTTCTTCCTTATCAGCTATTGGAAAATAATCTATTTCTAATATGACTGCATTATTATTTATTTCATCATATTTAGAGTTCCCGTCTTCCGGGTGCGAAACCTTTATTGCATAACGAACCTGGGCATCCCATTGAAAAGATTTTTTTTCTTCTGGTAACTTTAATTCCACTTTTGGCATAGAATCATTTTGAACTACTTTCGAGAAAACGTTTCCTTTCATAAATTTCAAAATATAATCTGAGGAATTGCTTTGAATTATAGTCTCCGCAGAAGATCCAGTTTTAAATACCTCCTTTAAAGACCCATTGCAGATGATTATTCCGCAGCAAAAAGACACTAGAAAAAAAAGAAAAATGTTTTTCATTTCATTAAATCATTATTCACTGATTATGTTTGATTTATTTCCAAAGCTACTCTGTTGGCAGAATTTGTAGCTGCCTCCATTCCCCAGCTTCTATTATCTGTATGGGCTCCACCAAAATGGATTCTGCCATGGGGCGTCATTATGTGCGGCCAAAATTTAGATAATTCGCCCAAACCGGAAAAACCATGGCGTTCACATCCATGCACAAATTCATCCGATGACCAGTCCTTTACTAAAGCTTGTTCTATATCAATATTAGATTTATCTCCCGGATAGAGTTCCTTAAAAGCTTCTAACGTACGCAAAGGGTTGGTTCCTCCCGGCGCTTTAGCCATTAATACGACTCGTTCTGTGTCCACTTCTCCCGCAACCCGCCAAATAGTTCTTAGAGCAGGATGATTAAAGGTTAGATTAATACTTTTCAAGTCATCCTTTAACCAGAATTCGGACCTGGCTTGAAAGACAATCCTTGTTGTTTGGTCATAACCGAGGTTATCAAAAATGAAGCGCTTTTCAGCTGGCAATTCCGGTGTTATTTTTATTCTTTTAAGTGCAGTGGTTCGTAGGCAGGACCCAAGAAAATCAGCTGACATTTCCTTTTCTTCTCCAAACTCTTTGTATTTAACTGTTACTCCTGTATCTCTGTTTTCAATCTCTAGAATTTGGCAGTCTAATTTTACTCTTGGGCCTAAGCGGCGACCCAATTCATTCGTAAACTCCTGGTTACCACCCTGGATGTGAAAAAGTTCAAATTCATCAGCATAACCACGTTCGTGCATTATATACGCTTGCCATATAGCGTAAAGAGCAGAAGTGCCATTGCCGTCTAAAATAGCAAGTGCTGCATTTGAGGCACCTTCCTTCTTGTAAATTTCAGAAACAGGAATATTTTCCAGATGGTCGTAACCTATTCCAAAGGGATGGTATTCATTTGTGAAGTTTTTAAAATAAGGTTTAAGGTAAAACTTCCGTAAATCCGATAAGGGATTGGATGAAAGATATTTTGATTCGCGTTTATTATAACCACCTAATTCTTTGATTCTTTGCTCTTGTCTTTCTTTTTGCATTTGGTTGGTATGCCATTTGTCGTCAATCCTGGTAAGCCTGTCTTCACGATGTAAATAAGGTAGAACAGGGATTTCAAATTCCTCAATATATTTCCAGTAATTTTCATAGCCCGGTTTTGTGAAATTTTCTGCCCCATAATCCGCATAAAGTCCATCGGCCAGACCATCATGTACTGAGAGAACAGCACCACCATATCGTCCTGAGGCTTCCAAAACAATTACATCATGCCCCTTTTTCATTAATTCATATGCACAGCAAAGACCACTAATCCCTGCTCCAGCAACAATAATTTTTTTCTTTTGCCTTCCAGTAACGGAAACTTTAGAATCAATACTTCTTAATTTAGTTTCACCCGAAGAAAAGGGTAAAAAGTTTTCCAGCATAACTGTTCCTAAACTCCCCAAACTAGCTTTCTTTAAAAAATCCCGCCTTTTTAAACCCTTCATTTTCCTATGCCTTTAAATTCATTTTATTACCCAGCATCGTATATTGGCCTTCGACTTTTCCATTTTCCCCTTGTAAAATCGGGAAAATCAATAGGTTTACTTCCATCTGCAACAGAAACTTCCGTTACAGGTGAAATGGCACTGCTTGTAACAGAATCATACGTGTCCCAATCTGGTTGTATATTTTCACGAAGAGCCACAATCAACCTATGCCAATTTTGAGGAGTTTCGCTCATTTGACTACCATGACCCCTTATGTCACCACCAATCCTATTGGGAGGGTTATAATCTTTGACCAATGAATGGTTATATTCTTCAATATATTTATCGGCTGGTTCCCATTGATGTGATTCGGGACTTCTTCCTTCTATATATATTCTACTATTGTTCCTTTCTCTAATATAAACTCCATTAGTTCCTTGAATTCTGAAGTCCTCCCTTGGATGCGGAGTATGAGTGTCGTGATTAAGAGTTATCATTTTTCCTTCGACTGTTCTTATAAGAGTAGCATTATAATCACCGAGAGCCATTTTCATTTTAGCATAGGGTGAATTCTCTCCATATTCCAAAGCTGCGTATTTGTTAAGCATTACCGCTTTCGAACTCATGGAAACCAAAAAATCAAACCTGTCACCATGATTAATGTCCAGTGCTGGCATCATATTTCTCATAGGATGGTCGGGATATAAATTCCCATTTCTGTCCACGGCGTGCTGCAATCTCCATGGTTCCTCTTCAGGGTCAAATTTTACTCTTCTTAAATCATGGACATATCCGCTTTCCACATGAATAATATCACCCAAAAGATTTTTCCGAACCATATTTAAAAGGGTCATATCACCAAAACCTCCCAAAACAATACTAGCCCATTTACCTGTTTTTTCAAAAGTTTCAACCAATTCCCAAGCTTCATCTAAGGTTTGCATTAGGGGTACTTCACAGGCAGCATGTTTATTATTGTTCATTGCAGCTAAACATACAGGAGCATGCCATTTCCAGGAAGTACTGCAAATAACAGCATCCAATTCCTCCTCCTCGCACAATCGCTTAAAGGCGGTTGGTCCATCTCCGTACAACCTCGGCGTTGGCTGCCCCGATTCCTCCACCCATCTTTTAGCCCTGTATAAAGCTACAGGATCAATGTCACATACAGCAGGTACTATTATACCTTCTATACCTAAAGCCACGGACAAGTGCCACGAACCCCTGCCACCTATTCCTATAAAACCCAGACGTATAGGTTTATTGCTGCTGTTCGCGGTTTGTGCAATGGCACCAAATGGCAAACCTGTTCCGGCAAGTGCAAGACCACCCATAGCCATTGTTGAATGGGTTAAAAATTTTCTTCGGTCATAATTGTTGTTACTCATAACTTATGAATTTTTTTACCGGTTATACTCTAGGAAATTCCAAGTATCCGCACTGCATTTATCCAATAAATTTTATCAATAACCTCTCGTGGTAATTTCAGGCCTCTGAGTTCACCAAAATCCCGCAACGTAATTTTTTCATCGGTGGCGTAAAACCTCCAGTCATTCTTCCAACCAGTATGGATCCTTTTTTGCAGTTCCGCGGGATCCATTGATGCACCTATTGATGTATCAGTAGCATATAAAAGCCTATCCTGATATCTTATGAAAAAATCCCGGGTTTTTTGTCTGTCATTTAGAGTGTGTAGTTTTAAATTAGACATACGACTCAAATCAACGTTCATGTTTGGATATTTATCTAACCGCTTCGCAAGTTCCTCCAGGTTCCATTCTAGGCTCCCGAGATGTGCACCAATAAATTTCAAATCCGGATGCTTTTTAAGCATATTATCCCTGGCATTTATCTGATCCTCATAGGAGGGATACTCCGGATGTAAAAACATGTGGTATTCCGGATGTGAAGCGTAATATCCTTGACTAAAAGTCATTTCATCCAGAGGAAGCCAACAGTCCCTGGGCTCCCCATTGTGTCCAATAATTGGAATATTATTTTCTGTCAAAAAATTTATGATGGTATCCAGCCTTGGATGGTCCACCATTATAAATTCTCCATTCTCATTTCTCAAGTCCATTCCTACATTTTTCCATATCTTCACTGCCCGTGCTCCCTTGGACAAGGATTTCTTTAAACCTTTTATAGTATTTTCTACCCAATTCTTCTGATCCCATCCATCTACTGAAAAAGTGGTTGCAAAAATCATTTGTTCCGGAAAATTTTTCAAATGGTAAACAGCAATTTCTCGCTGTTCATTCATAGATAAACCAAATGGGCGGTCAACAACAATTTTCAAAAATTGAAAATTGTCCTCCTGTGCCTGTTGAATAAAATGTGTTTCTCTTGAATTAATATGAACATGTGCATCAAATTTTTTAACAATTTTAAAATCTTCAATACTATAATAATTTTCAGGTAAACTTAATTTTCCTTCTGAAGCACTAAATAACCCTACTTTAAGAGAAATCTCGCCTATAATTAAAAGTGCTATAAAACCTATATAGAATAATTTCATCTTAAAAATGTTTTTTGATCAATTCCATATTTCAATTTTTATAGGTTTCCATTTCCACCTTTGAGCATCCCTAAGATTTTCAAGGCATTTTTATTATATAGCTTTTCCAACACTTCATCAGGGAGATGTATTCCGTAAATCATCCATCTCCCCTGTTGGTGATGGCTTTTGGCAGGATCAAAATATTCATCGTCCGTTTCTAGAAATCTGTAATAGACCTGATAGGCTTCGGCATCTGGCGGTGTATCGGTTCCAAAAAGAATCCTATCCTGATATTTGATCATAAATTTACGCGCTGTGTATGGCTGGCGGCCCAATTCGCTTATCCGAGCATCTATATCAATATACATATTGGGATATTGTTCCAACCAACCAGCGACACGACCAAGATCCTCCGCCAAATTTCCCATATGGGTAGACAAGAAAATAGTGTTAGGATGTTTTGCGATTACTCTATGGAACTGGTCAAGGATTTCGTTTTTGGAATAAGGAAATTCATCCCCATAAAATGACCAATCGGGATGGGCTCCCAACTCATCGTATCGTTCGTTGTATTTATCAATAGGAGTATGAAAAGCAACAGGATCAGAAACGTGAACAACTACGGGAATACCTAATTCGCCACATTTGGCCCAAATGGGATCTAGACGAGAATCGTCTACAGGAATTACTTTACCGCTTTTATCTTTAACTGTTAACCCTAAGGCTTTGCTAATTTTCATCCCACGCACCCCTAGTTTTACAGCTTCCTCAAGTTTATTTGCCTCTTTCATTCCATAGCCTTTCTCATCAATTCCACTGTAATCCGGCCTAAAAAACACTAAAAACCTGTCTTTGGATACTTTATGAGATTCCTTCAAGTGTGTTTTATAAAAATTATCCTCGGAACGACCATCGAGGCTTACTACTTTCCAAACCCTTGCCTTGTCCATCTCCTCTAGATATTTTTTAGTATTTTCAAGGTCTCCAAGGTGATTGTGAAAGTCAATCACAGGATAACTGGGCGTGTAAATCATTGTCTCCTTCACTACCAATTGACTTTCTGGCTCCCAATCAAGTAGCCTGAGATCGCCAGTTTGTCCAGATGAAACTATCGGTAAAGCCAAAAAAATCAATACAGCCTGGAAGCTAAAAAAAATATTTCCCATTTTATCATTCATTTTTGTTTGATTATAGGGTGAAAAAGTTTGAGACATACTCAAGTTTGTTTCATTTGAACCAAGTTTTAGTTAATCTATCCTAAATACAATTTAGCTTAACAAAACTTTCGAATAATTTTCATAAACACACTTAAACTTTCGAAACGTTTGCTAATATAAATAAATTTTTGAATTAATTAATATTTCCTTTAATTTTATTAATTATGTAAAAGTTGCAGTTTGAACATTTTAAAAAACAATAATTTCCATAGCTTCTAGGATACAACGGAGAAATATTATAGTATTCCGAAATTGTAGATAATCAAATTTATTGCAAAAATAAGTTCTAAATAATTAATTGAAACAAAAAAAATACAAAAATTTTTTGCTTCGATTAATTTGTTTTAAATTTGAAAAACTTTTGAAACATTAAATTAAAGTTATTCTCAATTGCTGATGTAGGATCTTTTTTTTATAGAAAAAGCTCTAAAAATAAATATTGAAAAATCATGATAAAACCAGTTGCTAAAAAACAGGATCTCTATACCAAAACTGAAATTGAGGGACAGCCAAAGCTTTGGGACGAAATTTACAATTTGGTGTTAGGCCAAGAGAAGAAAATAAAGCAATTCCTTTCCCCCCTATTCCGAACACCAAATCTCCAAATAATATTAGCGGGAGCTGGCTCCTCAGCATTTATCGGCGAGGCTGCTCAGGGCTTAGTTCAAAAAAATACAGGCTGCAATACAAAAGCCATTGCAACCACAGACATTGTGACTCATCCTGAATTGCATTTTCACCCTAGTCATCCCACGTTGCTTATCTCTTTCGCGCGGTCGGGGAACAGTCCGGAAAGCCTTGAAACAGTGAAATTAGCCGATTCTTTTTGTGAAGAAGTTTATCATCTTATTATCACCTGTAATAAAGATGGGGAACTTTTAAGTTATTCCGCCGTGAATGCTGATAGGTCTTATGCTTTATTGCTTCCCGAAGCATCTAATGATAAGAGTTTAGCCATGACAGGAAGCTTTACTTCGATGTTGCTGAGCGTGCTTTTGGTAAGTGATATTAAGAATATAAAAAATAAAGAAACTGAAGTTGTGAGTATTGTTGAACAGGGAAATCTCCTTTTAGATAATGCAGAGTCTTTTAAAAAAATTGCAACATTAGATTTTGAACGTGTGGTTTTCTTAGGTTCGGGGCCAATGCTGGGGATTGCTCGAGAATGTCACCTTAAATTACAAGAATTAACCGATGGGCAGGTAATTTGTAAACATGATTCTTTTTTAGGCTTTAGGCATGGGCCGCGTGCGGTTACCAACAGAAAGACTTTATTGGTGTATTTGTTTTCGCCTATCGACCACGTTTATAAATATGAATTGGATCTTGCTAAGTCTATTGCAATAGACCCGAGAAATATTAGGTGTTTAAGTATTGGGCGCCCACAGGATAAAGCTTTTAAATCATCCCTAAATATTGATTTGAAATTAAATTCCAGCCAAGAATTAAATATTGTTCCTTCTGCATTGGTAGGACAGATACTCGGATTTTATAAGTCTTTGGAACTTGGCCTTAATCCTGATAATCCTTCTGTTTCAGGGGCAATAAACAGGGTGGTGCAAGGTGTAACTATTTATCAATATCCTAAAGAACTTAAAAAATGATTCTGAGTGTTTGTCCGAATCCTTCAATAGATACATATGCCTGGCTTGATAATTTTGAAGTTGGGGGGGTTAACCGCATAAAAAAACTTGAGGAATATCCTGGAGGAAAAGGAGTGCATGTAGCTCTTGCAATTGCCGAACTTGGGGTTAGCTCCAAATTATTGGCTAATTGGGCGGGCAATAATGGAGATTGGATTAAAAAAGAATGTAGCAAGAGAAATATAGAAATATCTGGAATTCAACTTCCGGGAAACAATCGAAAATGTTATACTTTCAGATCTAAAAATTTAGATTTTCAAAACACCGAATTGCTTGAACCTGGTCCTTCTCTGTATGCTAAGAATTTAATTGAATTTAAAGATAAGTTTAAATCAGATATAGCTAATGCTTCATTAATTAGTATGTCGGGTTCCTGGCCCAAAAACGCGCCAAATGATGCTTATGCACAATTAATAGAAATCGCAAGGAAGAGCAATGTAAAAGTAATTCTGGATTGCAGTGGGATTCAGCTGGAAGAAGCTTTAAAAAAAGGGTTCTTCGGCCTGCACTTAAATCAACATGAGGCAATTAAGCTTTGTGGTAGCAGTAATATTAAGGACCTGCTAAAAAAGCTAAATGGCAAAGTAAAAATGGTGGCATTAACAAAAGGCAAGGATGGCTTGGATTTATTTTATAAGGGTCAAATTTTAACTTCAAATGTAGCTATAAATAATGTAGTTAGTACCGTAGGGAGTGGTGATTGCCTTACTGCAGGAATTGCATTTGCCGTATCTAAAAAATTTGGAATTGAAAAAATTGCTGCCTATGGCGCCGCTTGTGGTGCAGCTAATTGTTTGTCGGAGGCTTTAGGAATGTTTAAAAAAGAAGATGTAGAAAAACTTTTACCAAAAGTGCAAATAAAAAAAAGCGAATATGAACACTAAAAAATTGCTTGTGATAGGTGAATTAAATGTAGATCTTATCTTAAATAACATTAAAGGTTTTCCAAAAGTAGGTACAGAAATTGTTGCGGAAACAATGAATTTCACCCTAGGAAGTTCATCTGCTATTATGGCTTCGAATATTTCAGCTATGGGTATAAGCACTTCTTTTTGTGGAATTATAGGAGATGATGAATTTGGAAAATTTGTTTTAGAAGAACTTCAGCTTAAAAACGTAGATACACGTTTTATAACAAAAAAACCAAATTTAAAAACAGGGGTTACCATCGTAATGAATTATGATCAGGATCGTGCTAATGTTACTTATTGTGGTGCTATGAATTTTTTGACCATAAATCAAATTCCATGGGAAAGTATAAATACATTCAATCATTTTCACCTTTCCAGTTATTTTTTGCAAAAAGGAATAAAAAGGGATATTACTGAAATTTTTAGAAAGGCGAAAGTTGCAGGCTTAACAACTTCACTGGATTTACAGTATGATCCTGATCATGAATGGAAGTTTGATTATAAATCGTGTCTGCCTTATGTGGATATATTTTTTCCAAACCAAGTTGAGTTGTTGGCACTTACCAAAGAAAATAATATTGATCTAGCCATTGAAGAACTTAGACCTTATACCAATATAATAGCATTAAAGTTGGGTGAAAAAGGGAGTAGATTAATTTCCGGGGAAGAAGAAATTATCCTTGCTCCCTTTCTAAATGATGTTTATAAAGATTCAATTGGTGCGGGTGATTCTTTTAACGCAGGTTTTATTGAAAAATTTTTGGAAGAGGCACCTCTCGAAGAATGTCTTATGAATGCAAATTTAATGGGATCCATAAGTACTACAAAAGCAGGTGGCACTAAAGCATTTTCTTCGAAAGAAGCCATTGATAAACAAAAGCAACAAATTTTAAATCAACAACTTTAACGAAATGAAAATCAAAAATAAATTACATCAATTTACTAATGAAGGAAGAGGTCTTT
>JAGXIK010000164.1 GCA_024635715.1 Gillisia sp. | reverse complement strand
GCAATTTTTTCACCTACAACAGAGCCCATAGATCCCCCGATAAAACTAAAATCCATACAAGCAATTACTAAGTCTTTCCCTTTAGACTTTCCAACTGCGGTTCTTACAGCATCTGTAAGTCCTGTTTTGTCTTGTGCAGCTTTTAACCTCTCGGTATATTTTTTAGTATCTGTAAATGTTAATGGATCTTTGGATTCTATCTTTTTATCAAGCTCCTTAAATTTGTTATCATCAAAAAGAATTTTAAAATATTCTTTACTTCCAATTCTAACGTGATATCCATCTTCAGGGCTTACATAGAAATTTTTCTCTAATTGCTCTGCATCTACTATCTTCCCTGTAGGTGATTTGTACCATAATCCTTTTGGTACATCCTTCTTATCTTCAGTGGCAGTTTGAATTCCTTTTTGTGTTCTTTTAAACCAAGCCATAATCTATATTGAAATTAAAAAAACTGAAATAATTATTAATTATTTCAGTTTTCGTTTTATTAAAGGGTATTTACGTTATTAAGGTCTTCAAATGCTTTTTTAAGCCTATTCTTAAAAGTGACTTCTCCAGCACGTAACCAAACTCTTGGATCGTAATATTTCTTATTAGGCACTTCTGCTCCGTCAGGATTTCCTATTTGAGATTTCAAGTAATCCTTGTTGTCTCCCATATAATCACGAATTCCTTCAGCATACGCATATTGAAGATCGGTATCTATATTCATTTTTATAACTCCATAACCAATAGCTTCTCTAATTTCTTCTACAGTAGATCCACTTCCGCCATGGAATACAAAGTCTATATGATTTTCTTCAAGTCCATGTTTCTTACTTAAATATTCCTGAGAATTTTTCAGGATCTTAGGAGTAAGTTTTACATTTCCAGGCTTGTAAACACCATGTACATTTCCAAAAGCTGCAGCAATAGTGAATTGGTCACTCACTTTACTCAACTCTTCAAAAGCATAGGCCACTTCTTCGGGTTGTGTGTATAATTTAGAATCGTCTACATCGGTATTGTCTACTCCATCTTCTTCACCACCTGTGATCCCTAATTCAATTTCTAGAGTCATACCCATCTTACTCATTCTCTCTAAGTAAGTTTTACAGATCTCGATGTTCTCTTCTAAAGATTCCTCAGAAAGATCAATCATATGAGAACTGTACAATGGTTTTCCATGCTCCTTGTAAAATTTCTCACCTGCATCCAAAAGTCCGTCTATCCAAGGCAATAATTTTTTAGCGCAATGATCTGTATGTAAGATCACGGTTGCTCCATAGGCCTTAGCAAGCTCGTGGATATGCAGTGCTCCTGCAACACCTCCCGCAATAGCTGCTTTTTGATTTTCATTAGAAAGTCCTTTCCCTGCATTAAACTGTGAACCACCATTTGAGAACTGAATGATAACCGGAGAGTTTAGATCTGCTGCAGTTTCCATAACGGCATTGACAGTGCTAGAACCTACCACGTTTACTGCAGGAAGAGCAAATCCTTTTTCTTTTGCATACTTAAAAATTTCCTGTACTTCCTTTCCAGTGGCAACCCCTGGTTTTATATTGTGACTCATATTAATTAGTTTAAATTAAGATTTACAAAAATAAGAAAATTAGTTTGTTTAGAACGGATAATTGATACCTACGTTATAAACAGCATGGGATAGATTGTAATCTTTAAACCATCTAGCACCCAGAGTTCTTGACGGATCATAAGTTTTAAGCCCAACATCGAATCTCAACACAAAAAAATTGAAATCGTATCTTAAGCCAGCTCCAGAGCCAATAGCAATATCTTTAAGATCTGATAAAGAAGTGAAAGTAGCGGCAGGATCTTCCACGATATCCAACACATTCCAGATGTTTCCAACGTCTATAAAAAAAGCAGCGTTTAGGGCACCAAAAAGATTATATCTATACTCTGCATTAAACGCCAATTTTAAATTAGCTTCATTAAATTCGTTTTTTCCTCCAGTGCTACCTGGACCCAGGTCATAGGCTTGCCAAGCTCTGTTATCATTAGGTCCTCCTGCGAAAAAACTTCTAATAAATGGGATGCTATTCGCATTTCCATAAGGAATGGCAATACCTGAAAAAGCTCTTATTGCAAAAATGTTTTTATTTCCCCAATCCCAATGTTTTATATAGTCTATTTCAGTTTTAACATATTGAGAATAATTTACTCCCAAGACATCGTATCTCCCCTGATCATCTTTTTTTGCCCCAGTTAGACTTGAAAAAGCAGCTAGAAAATTTCCTGCTGTTTCGATCTTAAATCGAAATCGGGAAAAATCATCGTCATATAAATTCTCTTTGTTGTTACTTACATAAGTAAAATTAGTTGCAAAAATCAAATTATTTTCAGTCAACCTATTTTTTCGCTCGCTTATATTATTAACTAATTGTCTTTGATCTGCTGAAATGCCAGAGGTATTCGGGTTGTTTTGAATTACATCACTAATAAAATTTTCTGCCCCAGTAGGAATAATTAATTCCCCATTTTCATTAATATAGCTGGGGCTTGTAACTACATCTCCAGATTGAACAATTTCATTTAAGTTATTATAAGAGTTTTGATATACATTAAAATAATTGTCGGTATTTAAATTTCGAACATATTGAATGTTCAAAAGGTCTAGTTTATGGGAAAGTGTTTTTGAAGGATTCCATTTATAATTTAGAATACCGTTTAAGTTCCGTTTATCTAATCCTATATTGTTCTGGGTGCTAATCCCTACACTTAAAGTTGTAAAGGGAGACATGTACTTTGGAATAAATTTCTCTGTATTAAAAGGCATAAAAATCCGAGGGAAAATAAGCTTGATATCGGCCCCAATTTCAGAAATATTGAAGAATTGATCTTGCGAGCTTCCTCTTGCAGCATCTGAAGAGGAACCAACACTTCCTCTAGCTGAAATCTCAAAATTTTCGGCACCCTTAAAAACATTTCGAATTAAAAGCGAACCTCCAAAGCCAACCCCAAAATCTTGAATATTACTTTGCGAAATATCAAAATCGAATCCTAAGGAATATTTAGGCTGCGGACTTAAAAAAATATTAGCTATCAAATCGGTGTTTGTACTATCAGTAGGATCCAATGAGTACTCAATATTAGGGTATTTAAACACTCGTAAAGAACTCATTCTATTATAAGTTCGGGTTCTGTCTGTGTCTTTAAAGATCTCTCCCGGTTTTATAAAAATGGCATCTGTAATAGCGCGAGGTTTATATTTAAGCTCATCAAAACTATAAATATTATAACCTTTATAATTAGCGCTATCGGTTACAGGTTTATAACGGTTATTAAAAGTGTAATCTGTAAATACATTTACTTTACTTATGGTGTGTATTTTAAAAGGGACTCTTGCTGTGGTATCCCCTTGAGTAACTTGTCTGTTATTAATTATAACTGTGGCATTTACCTTATGCTTAGTTCCTACAGTATCAGCTTCAAAACTTATATATTCTTGATCGAAATAGTAAACACCGTTATTTCTGAATAATCTAGACAATCGATCCCTTTCCGCATTAAAATCTAAGGTTTTGTACTGCACGCCCGAAGAGATTAATGAGCTAGCAGAATATGCATTGTAAATGGAATCTATTACTACTGAACCGATTCTCTGATTTATGGTATCTACAATATAGGGCTCATAGGAAGTGACAAAATAATCTATTTCACCTCTTTTGTTTTCTTGAGGTTTTATCTCATAATCTATTTCAGCATCAAACCATCCATTATTAAAGTACCAAGCTTGAAGTCTGTTTTTAGATTTTTTGGTTAATTCTTCTTTTATAATTACAGGTGCTTCTCCTGTTTTTTTGATCCACTTATTTAGGTCTATGTAAGATTCTTCAATTTTATTCACCTGTTTTTGAGAATAAATATTCTCTAATCGCTTAATTCTATTTGGTTTTTTCTGAAGCCAATTTTGGAAAACTGAATCTGGATTTTGTTTTGCAAGATTATAAAAATGAAGCCTTATTGGAGAGCCTAATAGCTTTGTGTTAGGCTCCTGGTATACTTGGTTGTAAATTCTAGATTCCTTAATTTTTTCACCATTAAGAAAAATGGTGTTTTCCGTAAGTAGTAATTCGTCGTTTTTGACTCTTTTTACAGCATCACAAGAAATGAAAAATGCCAAGGTTAAAAATAATAACGATATTTTTGCGGGATAGCGTTTCAATAAAGCTGAATTAAGGATTCAAAAATACATTAATTGCATGGTTAGCAAAAGCCAAATTAAGTTAATAACAAGTCTTGAGCAAAAAAAACATCGAACCAAAATGGGTCTGTTTGTTGTTGAGGGAAAAAAGGGAATTCAAGAGGTTTTAGATTCAAATTTTGAATTACATTCTCTCTTTATCACACAAGATGTTTTTAACGCCCCTCAAGACAAAACATATCTAATTACAGAAGTTGAACTAAAGAAAATAAGCCGATTAAAAACTGCGCAAATAGGTTTGGCTATTTTTAAAATTCCAGTTCAAACCAAAATAAAATTAGACGGATTGGTTATTGCTTTAGACGGGATAAGGGATCCAGGAAATTTAGGAACTATAATTAGGCTATGTGATTGGTTTGGGGTGCAAACCTTGTTGTGTTCTTTAGATACGGTAGACTGTTACAATTCTAAAGTGGTTCAAGCTAGCATGGGAAGTATAACAAGGGTAAAGATCAATTATGTAGACTTGCCAATATTTTTAAAGGAAAACAACTCGCACCTTAAAGCAGGGGCTTTTCTTGAAGGTGAAAATTTATTTGTTTCAGAAACGCAAAAAGATTCTATTCTTATTTTAGGAAATGAGGCTAATGGTATTTCTGAAGAAATTGAGAAATTAGTTGAAAAGAAAATTAATATTCCCCAATTCAGCAAAGCAAAAAATACAGAGAGTTTAAATGTTGCAACAGCAACAGCTATTTTATTAAGTGAATTTAGACGGAAGGAAAACTATTGAAAAGTAAAATTTAAAAATATACCCCTAGTTCTCATTTGTTCAACATTACCTGTATATATACTATTTGGATCTGCATCTCTAACCAATTCATCGTTTATAGCGAATATTCCTCTTAATGAAGGAGAGAATTTGAAATATGGCAAGTATAGATCTAACCCAACTCCTACCTCATAATAAAATGTATTGGTTTTCATTCTAAACTGTCCAACACTATTATCATCAGGATTTTTTTCATTACTAGATAAATTTAGTGAAGTGGAGGCCCCTGCTAAAACGAATGGTCTAAAATTGTTAAGTCTATCTGCAGAAAATTTAATCAATAAAGGGATATGAACATAGGTAGCATTTATCTCTCGAAAAGTGTTTTGATCAGCTTTGAGTAATTGGAAATTTCGAGTATTAAAGCTCACGCCTGGCTCCAGTCGTAGATCAAAATTATGGTTTAATTTTAAACTTCCTACTAGACCTACGTTAAATCCAATTGTTTGTTCAACATTGTAACCTTTATCCTGAAATGGTTTTTGGGGCTGAAATTTTTTAAGATCAAAATCAAAATCGTAGGTATTAAAGCCCAAGTAGTATCCCCAAGACCATCTCTTGTTGTCTATATTTTCTTGATTAATAATGCTTTCTCCTGAAAATATCTGAGCATTCGCTTGAGCACAGAACAAACAAAGCCCTAAAATGGCAACAATTTTTTTCATATAGTTATTTAGAAGCTGTGTAAATGGTTGCTACACCAAATGTTTGAGGCTTATCTTCTATATCTATAAACCCAATTTTACTTAAAATATTGTTGAACTTTGCTCCATATGGAAAAACTGCTGCACTTTCACTTAAATAGGAGTAGGCTGCTTTGTCCTTCGAAAATAATTTTCCAATCACCGGTAACAGTTTGGAGGAATAAAATTTATAACCTTGTTTGTAGGGGAATTTGGT
>JAGXIK010000163.1 GCA_024635715.1 Gillisia sp. | reverse complement strand
TTTAACAATTTAAAACAATCTGTTTCCATAGCGAATCCACCAGACACTTATTATTTCATCGCTGAAAATGGCACCTATACTTATGTTCTAACAGATAGTGAAATTTCGTTTAAAGGAGTTACAACTAAGTATAAATATTCCGTTGAAAATGATGTTTTAACATTAGATAAAATAGACGACCCACGAATAGCAGATGATGAATTAACGCTAGTCTTCAAAAGAAAATAATCACAGAATAATTTAGAATTAAAGCAAAAAAACTCCGAAGAACTTAATCTTCGGAGTTTTTTGTTTAAAATTATCCATCAATCGATAATCGTCATCCTGAATTCATTTCAGGATCTTTAAAATTTTATATAAATTATAATTATTTAGAAGCTGAAACTCCCGAATCGTCGGGACAGCTTGACGAGTGAACATAGATTTACTTAGACTAAAATCAAATATTTCTATCTAGTCAGTTTCTTATATTTAATTCGCTTCGGCATTAGATCTCCACCTAATCGTTTCTTCTTATTCTCCTCATAATCTGAGAAACCACCTTCAAAGAAATAAACTTGTGAATCTCCTTCAAAAGCCAAAATATGAGTATAAATTATATCCAAGAACCATCAGAAAACAAAGGCCTGTCTATTATTTGTCAGAAAATGTTTTTTAGACTAACTGTTTCAACCTAATCTATTTTTTTATATATAAAAATCTGATTACTAGTACATTATAACTTTAATTGAGATTTTTTTTTATATCTTTAATACAATTACCATATCCATGGCCCGTAATAATGACCTCCCGCACCCTTTAACAGCATAATTTTACTAACCGTTAATCCATATATTATGAAAAAAGTATTTAATGCAGTCTTGTGTAGCATATTGGTTTTGAGTGCCATTTCCTGTACCACGGAAAATCCTGATGTAATAGAGATCGAAAATGCAGATCTTCGCTTTAGCAGTGTAGACAATGATGTTATAAACATCCATGAGCCCGGGCTTTTTCCTGAAGGAATTGATTATGATATAAGAGGCGATCGTTTTCTTATTTCTTCCCTTACCCGGGGCGACATTGGGCAGGTTATTAACGGGGAATATTCTGTTTGGGTGAGTAACCCAGATTTTGTTTCTACCATTGGACTGCAGATAGATCACTCCGGCAAAAATGTGCTCATCACCAATTCAAATTTTAATGGAAGTCTGGCGGCACTTGTTGCTTATGACCTTTCCGGAAAATTAGTATTCAACGCCAATCTGGGGATATTAAGTAGTGGGGGACATTTCGCGAATGACGTGGCGGTAGACAACCTAGGAAATTCTTACGTTACAGATAGTTATGCAGGGATAATTTATAAAATTGACCCTTCGGGGAATGCCACAATATTTCTCAATAGCCCGGAGCTGGCACCTGCACCCAACAATTTCGGTTTAAATGGAATTGACTATCATCCCAAGGGGTTCCTTATAGTAAGTCGATCGGATAACAACACCCTATATAAAATCCCATTAAATGATCCTGAGAATTTTTCGGCTATAGAACTCTCAGACCAATTATTTAGCCCGGATGGATTATATTTTAAAAATCCCAATGAGCTTCTTGTTGTGAGCAATAACTTTGGAGGTGATAACTCCAGGGTCCAAACTTTTAGAAGCCAGGATGCCTGGAAAACCGCAACCTTAACTGATGAATTTCTAAGCCCGGGGGAATTTATTACGACGGTAACAGTAAAAAGAAATGATGCATATGTCCTTTCGGCTCACTTGGACATTTTCTCCTCAGGGGGAAGTACAGATGTATTTAGTATTTTAAGAGTAAAATAAATACAAGCACACCAACGGGCTACTCGGCCCAATGGTTTTTATTTAAAATAAAAAAGGCCTTCTAAATTTATTCTTAGAAGGCCTTAGAATATTATTTATCGAGTCAACTTTTTGTATTTAATACGCTTCGGCATTAGATCTCCACCTAATCGCTTCTTCTTATTCTCCTCATAATCTGAGAATCCACCTTCAAAGAAATACACTTGTGAATCTCCTTCAAAAGCAAGGATATGAGTACAAATTCTATCCAGGAACCATCTATCGTGAGAAATCACTACCGCACAGCCTGCAAAGTTATCTAAACCTTCTTCCAGCGCACGCAGGGTATTCACATCCAGATCATTCGTTGGCTCATCCAATAACAACACGTTACCTTCCTCCTTAAGCGTCATTGCAAGGTGCAAACGGTTACGTTCTCCACCAGAAAGCATGCTTACCTTTTTGTTCTGTTCTCCTCCACCAAAATTGAATCGACTTAAATAGGCTCTGGAATTCACTTGTTTTCCTCCCATATTAATAAGCTCCTGACCATCACTGAAATTTTGCCAGATAGTTTTCTCTGGATCCATATTGGAATGGCTCTGATCTACATATGCGATCTTTGCCGTATCTCCAACTTCAAAACTTCCTTGATCTGGAGTTATCTCCCCCATTATCATTTTAAAAATAGTGGTTTTACCAGCTCCGTTAGGCCCAATAACTCCAACAATTCCCGCCTGAGGTAGGGTGAAATTAAGATCCTCATAAAGTAATTTATCGCCAAAGGCTTTACTTACTCCTTTTGCATCAATAACATTGGTTCCCAAACGAGGACCATTAGGTATATAGATCTCCAATTGCTCATCCATCTTCTTCTGATCCTGACTCAACAATTTATCGTAATTGTTCAATCTCGCCTTTTGCTTGGTCTGTCTTCCTTTTGGGGACATACGAGACCATTCTAATTCTCGCTCTAATGTTTTTTGACGCTTACTTGCTGTTTTTTGCTCTTGAGCTAAACGCTTAGATTTCTGGTCTAACCAAGAAGAGTAGTTACCTTTCCAAGGAATTCCTTCCCCACGGTCTAGTTCTAATATCCATCCTGCAACATTGTCAAGGAAATATCTATCGTGAGTTACGGCGATCACCGTTCCTTTATATTGACCTAAATGATGTTCTAACCAATGCACAGATTCGGCATCCAAGTGGTTAGTTGGTTCATCCAATAACAAAACATCTGGTTCTTGTAATAATAATCTACATAAAGCAACTCTTCTGCGTTCCCCTCCAGATAATACTCCAATTTTCTTATCTGAGTCTGGAGTACGCAATGCATCCATCGCGATTTCCAGCTTGGTATCTAATTCCCAAGCATTGGACGCGTCTATCTGATCTTGTAGTAAGGCTTGCTTATCCATGAGTTTTTGCATCTTATCTGCATCCTCATAAACCTCAGGAAGGCCAAACATATCGTTGATCTTGTTATATTCATCTAAAATTGCTACAGTTTCAGCAACTCCTTCTTTTACAACTTCCAATACAGTTTTTTCATCATCCAACTGCGGTTCCTGTTCAAGCATTCCCACAGTATACCCAGGGGAGAAAACCACATCTCCCTGATAATTCTTTTCAACTCCTGCTATGATCTTCAGCAATGTAGATTTCCCAGAACCATTCAGTCCTAAGATCCCAATCTTTGCTCCGTAGAAAAAACTTAAATAAATATTCTTAAGTACTGGCGTATTTGCTCCCGGAAAGGTTTTTGTTAAACCAGACATGGAAAAAATCACCTTATTATCATCTGCCATTTTATATGTTTTTATAGTTAAAATCTAAAAAAATTGTTCAAAAAATACTTTCTTAATTTCATCAGGATTATTTTCAAATCCAAAATAAATTCAGAATAATATCTTTTGAAAACCTCTAAATTTTTGAAAGTACAAATATCCTAAATTTTAATCTCTTCCCGGCATAGCAAACCTAAATTATGCAGGATACAAACCTAAACTTCTTAAAACGATCAATAATTGCCCTGTGTGATACGCATTGTGCTCTATCACCAACAAAATTTCCCGTAATAAAGTATTCTCAGTCTCTGGGTTTATAGGCTTCAAAAGATCATTCTTTTCATCTTGTAAAAAACCTATTAATTCTTTCTTTTCTTCAAAAAAATGTGACTTCAATAATTCCCATTCTTCCAAAGAATCAATCATGCTTTTCTTTGGCCAATAATCCTGTGGCCATTCATGAGTTGTATAATCTTCATCTTTGATATACTCTAAGATGTCCTTTTGTGCAAAACGCATATGATAGAAGAGCTCATAGAATGAATACGGTAAATCCTTAGGTCTCCTGCAAAGTTCTTCAGAAGAAATAAATTTTAACAATACTTCAACTGGCATAAAAGCTGAACCTCCTTTTAAATGTGTAATTAATTGATTTTTATAATCTTGCATGTGCTAAATTTTGAAATTAAACCTTCTAAATTATCGATATCATTGAAGATATAGCTTTTCATCAGGATATTTTAAAATATTTTCAGCCTTAAAAATTATCTCGATTTTGTATTTTAGCCAAGATACTGAGGCAGGAATGAAAACCAGAATTTACTCTTGTTCTATCAGTATCTAATTAAGCACTAATATTCGGACAATATAATACTGCAATTCCTATGGATCTTAACTTCAACAAAGATGAAGATCATAATAAATTATTACTTTCTACATTAAGACAGAAGCTCGCCACAGTTAAACTTGGTGGTGGAGAAAAACGCATAGAAAAACATCATGCGAAAGGTAAAATGACTGCCAGAGAGCGAATAAATTATCTTTTAGATGATTCTGATGCTGCCATAGAACTTGGGGCTTTTGTAGGAGAAGAAATGTATGAAGAACATGGCGGGTGTCCTAGTGGTGGTGTAGTAATTAAAATAGGACATGTTGCTGGGAAGCAATGTATAGTTGTAGCGAATGATGCAACAGTAAAAGCTGGAGCCTGGTTCCCTATTACTGCAAAAAAGAACCTGAGAGCTCAGGAAATAGCTATAGAAAACAGACTTCCAATTATTTATTTGGTAGACAGCGCAGGAGTTTACTTACCAATGCAAGATGAAATTTTTCCAGATAAAGAACACTTCGGAAGGATCTTCAGAAATAATGCAGTAATGAGTAGTATGGGGATTACCCAGATCTCGGCTGTGATGGGAAGTTGTG
>JAGXIK010000162.1 GCA_024635715.1 Gillisia sp. | reverse complement strand
CTTGTTCTCTCCAATTGGAAAAGGACAACGTGGAATGATCGTTTCCCAGCCAAAAACTGGTAAAACGATGTTGCTTAAGGATATTGCAAATGCAATTGCAGCCAATCATCCTGAAGTATATCAAATAATATTATTGATAGACGAACGTCCGGAAGAAGTTACAGATATGCAACGTAATGTTAAAGGTGAAGTTGTTGCTTCTACTTTTGACAGAGAAGCACATGAGCATGTAAGAGTTGCCAACATTGTTCTGGAAAAAGCGAAGAGAATGGTAGAATGTGGACATGATGTAGTGATCTTATTAGATTCTATCACACGTTTAGCCAGAGCATACAACACTGTTCAACCTGCCAGTGGTAAGGTATTGAGTGGTGGTGTAGATGCAAATGCTTTACACAAACCAAAACGTTTCTTTGGTGCTGCCAGAAATATTGAAAATGGTGGTTCTCTTTCTATTATCGCAACTGCTTTAACAGATACCGGCTCTAAAATGGATGAAGTTATTTTTGAAGAATTCAAAGGTACTGGAAACATGGAGCTACAATTAGACAGAAAAATTGCAAACAGAAGAATTTTCCCAGCTATAGATCTTACTTCTTCAAGTACACGTCGTGATGACTTACTTCTTGATGAAACTACCTTACAACGTATGTGGGTAATGAGAAAGTATCTTGCAGATATGAACCCTGTAGAAGCGATGGAATTTATCAATGAGCGTTTCAAGAAAACAAAAAACAACGAAGAGTTTTTGATCTCCATGAATGGATAGAAGAGCCATCCGACTCATTTAAATATAAAAAACCCAACAATTTTAAAATTGTTGGGTTTTTTTGATGTTTTGCTTCAAGCTATTTAAGATCCTGAAATATCCCGACGATTCGGGACAGGAATGATTACATTGTCATCCAGACGCCGGGAGGTATCTCTTATCGAAGAGGTTCTGCTCCATTAAGATTTCTCGACTTTAGTTTATCCTAAGCGAAGCCAAAGCGCTCGAAATAACATTTTTCTACCTCGTCAAACTGAGCTTGTCGAAGTTTGGTATAAAAATTTAACTTAATTATCTCTACTTCTTCAACTCCAACTTTTCTGCGAAATAATCGCAGAAATCCTTCATAGTAGCAGTCATTTTTTCGTCTTGGGTAGCTCTATTAAAAGTATCACTCATTGCCACCAATGTCTGGTGAAAAAACTTCTTCATCTCATCTACCGGCATATCTTTGGTCCACAGGTCTATCCGCAAGGTTTCCTGCTGTTTCCCGTCCCACATAGACAACATCATCGCCTTAGCTTCCTCTTTATAGATAGCTCCATCGTCTGCACTCCAATATAATTCTTCTGGAACTTTATTCTCATCTAATATAACTTCTATATTGATCTCAGATTTTTTGAATTCTGCCATTATTTCTTTGGTTTGTAATTTGCTTTATTAAAAATTGTTTCTGCATTCGTAGCAAGCATTTCCTGTACACTCACCTCATTTTTATCCATATACTGACGTATCATTTGCCATCCTATAAACTGTCCCAACCTTGCAGGAGACTCTGCATCTAACTCAAGATAGAATTTAGAAAATGGCGCAGGATATAGGAATCTAGAATTTAAGTCGGTATCGGTATTAAATATTACTTCTCGCTCCACAAAATATCTCCATACTTCTTCTTCATTAGCTATAGCCCACTTTAATTCTTCTTCATTATATCCAATTTTATGGTGGTCTGCAACCTTCGATAAAAGAAGATCTTTTAAATAGAGAATTTTCCCATAATACAACATATGCGCTAGAAAAGTTTTAGACTCTGGCTGAGGCACGTAAACCTCTGCGATCTCATTAGCAACATCTGGAAGAATCTGATCCTTTTCAAAGTTCTTTTTTAAATATTCTTGTAATCCTATATAAAATGGATGCTCTCTCCCTAAATATGTATCTAAGGAGATGAATAAATAATCTGGTGTTAATAAGACTTTGTTTCTATAATCTACTTCTGAAGTTATGGTAATTACATGTGGAATTTCGAAGGAAGGAAAATAATATTTGGTGTGCTGAAAAAGCTCATATATACCATCTTCTTCAGTAGAAAAATCAGGAAAAGCCTTTTCTACTTCTACATTTAATTCCTGCTGAATGCTATCATTAGCCTTAGCGATCCACATACTATCTGTAAACCTTTCAGGAAATAAATAGGGATATTCACTTTTTAATTGATGCAGACTATTTTGAGTAACCTTTGAGAATTTCTTGTCGAAGCGAGTTACTTTTAGATCTATAGCTATCTTCTCGATCTCCTTTTCTTCATTTGATTGCGAGTTACAAGCAACTAAAATTAGAACCAAAAAAAGCATACTTATTAATCTAACCATCTAATATAATTATGAAGCCTTTAACGCAGGCGGTTTTTGATACTAATTTAAACTTGCTAAATTTGCTAGCAAAGGTATTACTTAGAATTCTAAACACCCAAAATTATGCAAACTGAAAAGGTAGTAAATCACATTGTAGATTGGCTAAAAGATTATGCAACTGCAGCCAACATGAATGGTTTTATTGTAGGGATAAGTGGTGGGATAGACTCTGCTGTTACCTCAGCGCTTTGTGCAAAAACAGGATTGCGTACGTTGTGTGTAGAAATGCCTATACATCAAGCCATAACTCAGGTGAGCAGAGGACAAAGTCATATAGCTTATTTAAAAACTCATTTTGCAAATGTTACAAATGTAGAGGTAAACCTAACACCTGTTTTCGAACAATTTAGGGAAGTGATGCCTTTTGAAGATGAAAACCCTAATTTATTTCTATCCTTGGCCAACACCAGAGCAAGATTAAGAATGTCTACTTTATATTATTTTGCTGGCTTACATAAATATTTAGTAGCTGGAACAGGAAATAAGGTAGAAGATTTTGGTGTAGGATTTTACACCAAGTATGGAGATGGAGGAGTTGACTTAAGTCCGATTGCAGATTTAATGAAAAGCGAAGTTTACGAGATTGGAAGATATTTAAATATTGGCGATGAGATTTTAAATGCACCACCTACTGATGGATTATTTGGTGACAGCAGAAGCGATGAAGACCAAATTGGGGCGAGTTACGACGAATTGGAATGGGCAATGGGAAGAGATCAACTGGGAATGAATGCAGAAGATTATTCTGGCAGAGAACGAGAAGTTTTTAATATTTACAAAGGTCGAAATAAAGCAAATCAACATAAAATGCAGCCAATTCCAGTTTGCGAAATACCCGTTAATCTTAAAAATTAGTGCTTTTATCGAATAATAGGCACTGCTTCAGCAATTGAATAATTAATCTGCTAATTTTAAATATTATACCTAACTACTAAGACGCAAACCCTGCTGCTGTAATTTAGTGCTAATTAATATTTATGAGTACAATCTTAATTGCAGACCACCATCCTATTACACGCGAAGGAATTAAATCCTTACTTGCAGATCAAAATGAACTAAATGTTATTGGAAACGTCACCAACGGGAAGGATTTAATAAAATCTCTTAGATCTCATTCTCCCGAAGTTCTAGTAATAGAAATAGATCTACCAGAGATAAATGGAATTACTGCTCTACGCACCATTAAAACCGAATTTCCGAGAATTAGGATATTAGTATTTAGTTGTCATCCAGAGGAAATGTATGCCTTAAGCGCCATAAAAGCCGGTGCATCTGGTTATTTGTCTAAAACAGCTTCTACAGAGAGTTTGTATAATGCTATCCAACAAGTTGCCCGAGGCGGAATTTATTTAAATAAAAATATTACCGACAAGATAAATTCTGGAGCTACCAATGGGAATGGGTTGATCGCAAAATTTAAAAAGTTATCTACCAGAGAAATGGAAGTGCTTAATTTACTTTCTAATGGGAAGCGTAATAAAGATATTGCTGAAGCATTAGACATCAATGAAAAAACGGTTAGCACTTACAAAACAAGGCTTTTAAAGAAACTTAAAGTAGATAATCTGGCAGATCTTATCAACCAATCTAGATTACTGCAACTTAAAATTACATAACTCGATTCAATTTATTGGAAAGGATTTTTTTCAAAGAAAGATAATCTACTATATCTTCTAAAGAACTGGAAGCACCATCTACAGAAGGTTCTGCTTCTTTAATTTCTTTAGATAATTCATCGATCTTTTTGGTAATTAAAAAACGTCTTAGAGCAAGGATGGTCTCATTTACTAATCTGGCGATGCTGGCATCTTTTTGCTTTACCATGATATCCATACGTTCCCAATCATGTAAGATGTATTGTTCCTCCTCCATCAAGATGGTAGTTACTTCCCCGGATAATTTAGAGTCTAGTTCGTTCACAAAAGTCTCTAGTGTTAGCTTGCCTTCTTCATTCAATTTATTGATCACCAAACTATATAATTCCTTAAAAAGTTCGTTGGTAAAAGCTACTTCATCTTCCTGAAGATCTAAAAATATCTTTTCAAAAACTTTAGCTTTTTGTAATTCAGGTTCTAGAACCAGTTCTCCTTGAGCATTTTCTTTCCAAACAAGATCTTCAAACTCCTCCTCTACTGTGCCATATAGCAGCAATAAACTAATGATCTTTCTTTCCAGTTCGAATAGTTCATCCACCTTAGTTTGCGGAGATGTAGATTCTTTTACTACTTCCAGAGTCTTAGTCTTTCCCTTAGTTTGAGGAGCTGTTTTACCCTCTTTTGCCATCATCTGCGTCAGGGTAGAAAACAACACTTCTTCAGAAATATCCATGATTCTGGAACATTCTTGGATATATACTTCTTGCTGAATTTGATTTGGGATCTTAGCAATGCTCGATACCATATCATGAATTAAATTGGCACGTTTTACCGGGTCATTTTTAGCATCCTGATATAACAATGAAGCTTTGAATTCTATAAAATCCTTTGAATTTTCCTCAAGATATTCCTCTAATTCAGTTTGAGAATTCTTCTTTGCAAAGCTGTCTGGATCTTCACCATCTGGGAAGACCACAACTCTCACATTCATCCCTTGTTCCAAGATAAGATCTATCCCTCTAATGGAAGCACGCATTCCGGCTGCATCCCCATCAAACAGAACTGTTATATTCTTGGTGAGTCTGTTTATAAGCCTAATTTGTTCTGAAGTAAGAGAAGTTCCCGAAGAAGACACCACATTTTGAATTCCGGTTTGATGAAATTGGATTACATCTGTATAACCTTCTACCAAATAGCAATTATCCTCTTTTGCGATATATTGTTTTGCATGATAAATACCGTAAAGCACTTTACTCTTATGGTAAATATCACTTTCTGGAGAATTTAAATATTTCGCAGCTTTTTTATCGTTGGTTAAGATTCTACCTCCAAATCCTAACACTCTTCCAGACATGGATTGAATAGGGAACATTACTCTTCCTTTAAATCTGTCAAATTGCTTTTCGCCTTTTACAATAGTTAATCCGGTTTTTTCCAGATAATCCATTTTATATCCTTTACGAATAGCTTCAGAAGTAAATGCATCCCATTCATCCAGGCAGTATCCTAATCCAAATGTTTTTATCGTTTCATCTGTAAACCCACGCTCTTTAAAATAACTTAGGCCAATGGCTTTACCTTGATCGGTTTTAAGCATGGTATTCTGAAAATAGGTACTGGCGAATTCCGAAACCAGATACATACTTTCACGTTCGTCTAAAAGTTGTTTCTGCTCGTCTGTCTGCTCGGTCTCCTCAATTTCTATATTATATTTCTTTGCTAGATATTTTATAGCTTCGGGATAGGTGAAATGTTCATGCTCCATTAAGAAAGCCACTACATTCCCCCCTTTTCCACTAGAGAAATCTTTCCAGATCTGCTTCACCGGAGATACCATAAAACTTGGAGAGCGCTCGTCTGTAAACGGACTCAATCCCTTGAAATTACTACCAGATTTTTTCAGTTGAACGAAATCGCCTAGAACTTCTTCTACACGGGCAGTTTCAAATACAAGATCTATGGAGTTTTTTGAAATCAAAGGCTATTGAGAATATGTGGTTTGTAAGATGACTCAAATGTAACAATAAATAAAAAAAAGAGGATGGTTTCTACTAATAGAAAACCATCCTCTTTCACAACTTAGCAGATTGTAATTAATCTATATCAAATCTTAGTCCAAGTGAGATATTTCTTAATTCAATATTAGGATCTTTAAAAATCGGATTAAGATCATATTTTGCATATAATGCCACACTTCCTAGACTTACATAACTACTCAAACCATAAACGAAATTATTAGTATTAAAATCTCCTCTT
This sequence comes from Gillisia sp., assembly GCA_024635715.1. Classification (GTDB taxonomy): domain Bacteria; phylum Bacteroidota; class Bacteroidia; order Flavobacteriales; family Flavobacteriaceae; genus Gillisia. Next base: position 4,987 of record JAGXIK010000162.1, on the reverse strand, counting down.
TCTAACTGTCCAGTTTTTTGCTCACTATATTTTAATTTTTGACTTCTGGATAAAGCTATACCCGCGTATCCTCCCACTCCTATTTTAAACTTCCCGCTAGTGCTATATCTATAATAATCCTCTTTTTCTATCTTTTTAGATGGCCCAAACTCAAAATGAAGAGGAACTACTAAATTGTTCATCTTAAATTTAGATTTCTTTAGACTGCTATCTGAATTAGAAAAAATTAGTAATCCCTCATTGTCAACATTTAAGAAACGATCTTCTGTCGGTTTTAATCCATTAAACTGCAGGGAAACACCATATTTAAGTCTTAACCAATTGGAATCCTCAAAAACACGCGTTTTCCAAGCCCACCCTAATTCAAAGAATCTACTACCCGCAACTTTAAAATCTGAATCGTTCAAAGACTGGCCATCGGCAATAGCATTATTAAATCCTACGGCAAGAACGAGTCCGCTATTAGTTCGCTTGTCATAAATTTCAGTTTTTTCTCTACCAAAATTTATATCAATCCTTTTATCTTTATCAGATATATCAGTATAATTCACATCTGTTCCATTCCTCTCTTCTAAAGCTATTTTATTGCTTAAAATAACTATTCTGTTTTCTATATTGAGAGCCCTTTTTTCAGCAGCAATTTCTTTTAATTTATTTGCTTGATCGAGACTTATAGTTTTTTCATCTAATTTATTTGCAATCTTTGCTAGATCACTTTTTAAACCTCCTTTTTCCTCGTCAATTATTTTCTGTTTTTGTTTTTCAAAAAATTCTTGTTTAATAATTAGAGAGTCTTTCTTATTAGATTGAACACTATCATTTTGTGCTTGTATTTCTTGCATAGCAAAACTGAAGAAAATAAGTGTGAGGGTTACGATAATTGTTTTCATAATGATGTTGGTTTTGAATGTCCTCTGCCTACCTCTTCTTCTGAAGAGGTGGCTTATTGGACTTGATTGATGAATAATTTTATTTTGACTTAAAGGTGTTGTGATGAATTAATAGTTTTTATAGATAATTTTTATTTGCCACTGCAGTTTTAGCCTTAGAATAACCTTCTTTTAATAGTTCTAGAATTTTATCTCTGAAAGAATTATCCATTTCCAATTCAACATCTTGAAGAAGATTTTGAGCGTTAATTTCCCCTTCTCTAAAATTCGATATATATTGCTCTTGGTTTATCTTAGAGGCAGCTTCTGCTAATAATTTATTTGCTTCAACACTAGTATAGCTTTGCTCATTTTTAATTTGAAGGACAATACTTTCCAAAGCATCCATAATTTTAGCATCTAATTCCTCTTTATTAGTGTTTACTGTATCTACGAGTAATTTTGGATCCTTCATTAAATTCGTATTCTCAATTACTGCTAGCTCCTTCCTACTTTTAATTTGTATTTGTTTCACCGGATCAACAATTACTTTTGGCTGTGAATTAATTATTTCTGTTTCTGTTTCTGTTTCTGTTTCTGTTTCTGAAACTGCAACTTGCTCTTCCTTTTCTTGAGTTTTATTAAAAATATTTTCTGAAGTTTCCACTGGATTTTCTTCAAGCTTAACTTCTTCCTTAGGCACATCTACCATTTCTGGGGAATTTGAAGGAATTGAATTATTGAATACTAAACTTAAGATCAAGATCCCACCAATAATACTGGCAGCAATTCCCATCCACAAAACAAAAGGTTTTTTCTTTTGTTGGGTCTCATCTAATCTAGCGCTTAGTTTGTCCCAACTGCCTGCAGATGGCGTGATCTCCCGATCCCGCAACTGCCGTTTTATTTTATCTTCAAATCTCTCAGTTCCCATAACTTGAAGTGTTTATTAATTCTAATTGTTCTTGTAACATTTTTTTCGCTTTAAACAATTGAGATTTTGAGGTCCCAACCGTTATTTTAAGTAATTCAGCAATTTCTGCATGTTTATATCCTTCTACTGCATAGAGTACAAAAACCGCTTTATAACCCTCAGGCAATGCATCTATTAACCGCTGAATATGATCTACATCTATTTCAGCCTGAATAGTATCGAATCCTTCACTTTTAACAGATTCCATTTCTTCCTGAAACTCCAACTCATTTTTTTTCCGAAGAAAAGAAATAGACTCTCGTATCATGATCCTTCTCACCCAACCTTCAAAACTACCTTCATGTTTAAAATCTTTTAAATGCGTGAACACCTTAAAAAATCCGGTTAACATGACATCTTCCGCATGCTGAAGATCTTTAACATACATTCTGCAAACGCTTAACATTTTACCAGAATGTTTTTCATAGAGATGCTGTTGGGCATCGCGATGGTTTTTCGCAGCTCTCGCAATTAATTGCTTTTCGTTTTTAAAAAGTGGTATTACTTTCACTAAGCTTAATTCAGTTACTTGGGAGTATACTCACAAGTCATTTGTTTTGAAAACTAATTTTAAAATCGAGACGAACTCGAAGAATGAAACTCTACTAGAGAGTTAAACCCATCTATTTATATAGACGTTAGAAAATTACAAAAGGTTGCCTAGGTATTAATTTATTTTTGAAGAAAGTTTTCGAGCCGTTGCAAATTTGAGGTAAATCACCCTTCGATAGGCACAGGTTAACAATGATAAAATAAGAATGAAAACCGTGAAACGTCAGGCTGTCCCAATCGCTATCGGGATTGTCGAAGGCTGATTGTAATTAGCTATCTCTAATTATAAAGTTATTTGAACAATAAATATTGGAACTCTTTTAAACCTGAACTTAGTCATAAAGAAATCCCTTCGACAGGCTCAGGGTGACAGCTCTATAAAAATGTCATTCCGACAAAGGAGGAATCTCTCTACTATATGGAGATTCTTCACTTCATTCCATTACGCTCAGAATGACAATTATGCAATTATAATTGCTAATTGTTAATTGTTAATTGTTAATTGTTAATTGTTAATTGAAAAAATTACTTCTTACGTTCTATAACGTAGTTCACCATAAGAATAAGTGAATCTTTATAAGTTGAAGGTGGATAATCATTTAAGATGGAAAGGGCCTCTTTTTGATATTCTTTCATTTTGGTAACCGCATAATCCAATCCGCCATTAGATTTTACCAGAGCGATGACTTCTTTAACACGTTTTTTATCCTTGTTATGATTCTTGATGGAATTGATGATCCATTTTTTCTCCTTTGAAGTGGAATTATTAAGCACATAGATCAATGGCAAAGTCATTTTCTGCTCCTTGATATCTATTCCGGTAGGTTTCCCTATCTGCTCTTCTCCGTAATCGAAAAGATCATCTTTTATCTGAAATGCCATCCCAATAAGCTCCCCAAATCTTCGCATTTTGGCAATTTCAGAAGATTCTGGCTTTACTGAAGCTGCACCCAGACCACAACAGGCTGCAATTAAGGTTGCTGTTTTTTGTCGAATAATATCATAATAAACAGCTTCGGTAATATCTAAACGCCTGGCTTTTTCAATTTGTAATAACTCGCCTTCACTCATCTCTTTCACTGCGATAGAGATGATCTTCAATAAATCAAAATCGTTATTATCTATAGAAAGCAATAAACCTTTAGAAAGTAAATAATCACCAACTAATACAGCGATCTTATTTTTCCAAAGTGCATTTATGCTGAAAAACCCTCTCCTTCTATTAGATTCGTCTACAACATCATCATGAACCAAAGTGGCAGTATGTATAAGTTCTATTACCGCTGCACCACGATATGTACGTTCGTTCACTTGCCCTTCAGAAACCATTTTGGCTACCAGGAATACGAACATAGGGCGCATTTGCTTCCCTTTTCTATTAACTATATAATGTGTTATCTTATTTAAAAGCGCCACTTTAGAAGACATGGACTCGAAAAACTTCTTTTCGAAAAGTTCCATTTCTTTTTCAACCGGTAATTTTATTTGAGAGATTACCTTCATAAGGAATCAAATATAGCTAAAGATTATGGTTTAGATATTTCAATCTATCCTTTATGAAGATTTGTTTGCTAACTGTCCACAAGCTGCATCTATATCTTTTCCTCTGGATCTTCTTACGGTAACGGTAATTCCATTTCTTTCTAACATAGACTCGTACATATTTGTAGCCTCTGAAGAAGCTTGTTGAAAGACTCCATCATCTATTGGATTGTATTCTATTAAATTGACCTTGCAAGGCACATATTTACAAAACTTCACCAATGCTTCAGCATCTTTGCGAGTATCATTGATCCCTTCCCAAACAATATACTCATAGGTAATTCTACTTTTGGTTTTTTCATACCAATATTCTAAAGCTTCCTGAAGATCTACTAATGGAAAAGTAGCATTAAAAGGCATAATGGTCGTTCTAATTTCATCTATTGCCGAGTGAAGCGAAACTGCTAGTTTCACCTTAGTTTCATCGTCGGCTAATTTCTTGATCATCTTTGGAACGCCAGAAGTAGAAATTGTAATACGCTTAGAAGACATCCCTAACCCCTCCTTGGAAGTGATCTTTTCTATAGACTTCATTACATTGTTGTAATTCATAAGCGGCTCTCCCATCCCCATAAAAACGATATTGGACAATGGCTTATCAAAATATAATCTGCTTTCGTTATCTATAGCCACTACTTGATCGTAAATTTCATCTGGATTTAGATTACGCATACGTTTTAAGGTAGCCGTTGCGCAAAATTTACAATCTAAACTACATCCAACTTGAGAGGATACACAGGCAGTAGTCCTTTTTTTAGTTGGAATAAGCACAGACTCCACTGTTAGATCATCATGTAATCTTACTGCATTTTTAATAGTACCATCACTACTCCTTTGCATTTGGTCTACACGAATATGATTGATCACAAAGTTATCCTCCATCATCTGTCTTGTCGCCTTGGAAATATTGGTCATATCCTCAAAACTATGAGCACTTTTATTCCAAAGCCACTCATAAACCTGAGAGCCTCGAAAGGACTTATCCCCTTGAGCTACAAAGAATTCTTGTAATTGTTCCTTAGTTAAAGCACGTATATCTTTCTTCTTATCT
>JAGXIK010000161.1 GCA_024635715.1 Gillisia sp. | reverse complement strand
TTATCTTTGTGCCATAATTGAACATCATGAAACTAGATAGAATTCCTCAAATACAACATATCAATTCAAATAACTTTTTTCTACTTGCTGGCCCTTGCGCTATAGAAAGTGAAGAAATGGCTTTAAGGATTGCCGAAAAAGTTATGGAGATCACTAATAAATTAGAGATTCCTTATGTTTTTAAAGGCTCCTTTAAAAAGGCGAATAGAAGTAGAATAGATAGTTTTACTGGAATTGGTGATGAAAAAGCTTTGAAGATCTTAAGGAAGGTTTCTGAAACTTTTAAAGTTCCAACAGTTACAGATATTCATGAGGTTTCAGATGCCACAATGGCCGCAGAATATGTAGATATTTTACAAATTCCCGCTTTCCTTGTAAGACAAACAGATCTTGTAGTTGCAGCAGCAAACACAGGAAAAGTGGTGAATTTAAAAAAAGGACAGTTCATGAGCCCGGAAAGCATGAAACATGCGGTAACCAAGGTGACCGATTGTAATAATGAGCAAGTGATGATCACCGATAGAGGAACCATGTTTGGCTACCAAGATATGATCGTAGATTTTAGAGGAATTCCAACCATGAGAGAATATGCGCCTACAGTTCTAGATGTTACACATTCTTTGCAACAACCTAATCAAAACAGCGGAGTTACAGGAGGAAGACCAGACATGATAGAAACCATCGCCCGAGCCGGAATTGTAAATAACGTGGATGGATTATTTATAGAAACACATTTTGATCCTGCCAATGCAAAAAGTGATGGTGCAAACATGCTGGATCTTCAATATTTAGAAAAGTTACTAACCAATCTGGTAGCTATTAGAAAGACAGTTAATTCACTATAATAAAGCAAATTTTTAAATCAGAAAACTCTTACTATATGTAGGAGTTTTTTTTGTTTTATACAATTAAATATCAACGAGAGAATTAGCTAGATCTGGTATATTTTCAAATATTATTTTGTTATAGCTTTCCTAAATAGACCTAAAAAAATTTATTGAAGTCGTAAATTGAGTGTTTGGACTACCACTTACAATCAAAAAATTTAGCTAACCTCTAGTTTCCCTACATGATTGAGAAAACTACATATTTCAATTTTTCAAATAAATTTTATCTTGTGCTATTAACACTGTGCTTTGTATTGCCAACATTTGCACAGGAAACCCCACAATTAAAGCTGGGAGGAGCGCTGCGTTTCAACTATAATTTATCATCCTGGAAAGAAGGTCAGAAAAAGCGTGGAGGTGATTTTGGCTATGATATGTTTAGAGTGAATGCCGTAGCTGCTTATAAAGGAATATTTCTTAATGCTGAATATCGATTATATTCAGAAGGCTTTGGAGGAGGCTTTCTAAAACAAGGCTGGCTAGGGTACAAATTCAATGAATTAGATCAAATTCATATTGGTCTTACACAAGTCCCTTTCGGAATTCAGCAATACAACTCAAATAACTGGTTCTTTAATCTTACATATTATGTGGGGATGGAAGATGACCACGATATGGGTGTAAAATACATGCATACAGGAGAAAAATTTGAATATCAACTGGCATTCTTCAAAAATGCGGAAGAACTGAGATTTGGAAACAATACCGAAACTTCTCCAAACCGATATTCTTATGATATTTCAGGAAGGAATAAAGAAATAAACCAGTTCAATGGAAAATTCATTTATAAGTTTGGAAAAGATGCAGCACAAAGACTGGGCTTTTCTGCTGAATATGGGAAGCTTTATAATTTAGACACTGAAGAGCTGGGAGATCATTCAGCAGTTGCTGCCCATTATGAGATCACCAAAGGGAAGTGGAATGCAAAGGCGCAATTTATTACAGCTTCTCATGATCCAGCAAATGCTGAAGGAGAGTCAAGAGATTTGGTTATCATGGCTGCTTATGGAACTCCTTACCAGGTTGCTGCATATTTTAATATGTATTCTTTAACAATTTCCAGAAATATTCCCGTAGAATGGGGACCAATTTCCAATTTACAATTCTATAATGATTTTGGCTACATGCAAAAGAAAACTCAGGGTTTTGAAGACTCTTACATGAACGTTACCGGAGTTTTAGTCTCTGCAGGAAGTGTATATACATATATTGATTATGCTGCGGGATACAATCATTCCTGGTTAGGCGGAAATTTTGTGGACGATTTCTCCAAAGGGAATCCGGATGCCAAATGGGAAGCAAGGTTTAATATTAATATTGGCTACTATTTTTAGGTTTTATATATAATAATGAAGATTTCAAACTCTCAAAGAAATTAAATTACATCAAAAAACAACATGCTTTATGACTAAGAAGATTATAAGAAGCGATGAGAGAAAATCCATTTTTGGATTGGAAGTGAATGGTCCTGTGTTTTTCACCTCAGCGATTATCATCATCATAATAATAACATTAACCCTGATGTTTAAAGACAGGGCAGAACAATATTTTACCGCAACCCAGGATTTTGTCGCAAATAAGGCGGGTTGGTTTTTTGTATTAAGCGTAAATATTTTTCTAATATTTATGGCTTATCTGGCCTTAAGTAAATTTGGGCAGTTAAGGATTGGAGGACAAAACGCGAAACCCGAATTTAAAACTATGTCCTGGTTCGCGATGCTATTTAGTGCGGGAATGGGAATTGGATTGCTGTTTTGGAGTATTTCAGAACCAATTTATCATTTCTTAAATCCGCCATTGGCAGAAGGCGGAACTGCCGAGGCAGCTAAAGAAGCTATGAAATTTACCTTTTTACACTGGGGTTTTCATGCTTGGGCAGTTTATGCATTGGTAGGATTATCCTTGGCTTACTTCACTTATTCCCGTGGACTTCCACTAACTATCCGCTCTGTATTCTATCCTTTTTTAGGAGATAAAATTTACGGAAAAATTGGAGATGCTATAGATATCTTTGCTGTACTCGCCACTTTATTTGGTCTTGCCACTTCTTTAGGAATGGGGGTTCAACAAATTGCGGCAGGATTAAACCACCTCTTTGGAATAGATAGCGGTGTACAAACTCAAATTTTTCTAATTGCCGGAATAACCGCAATTGCTACTGTTTCAGTTGTTTTGGGAGTAGATAAAGGAGTGAGGGTTTTGAGTGAATGGAATATGAGAATAGCGGTGTTTTTTCTTCTGATAGTGTTGATATTAGGACCAACGATCTTTATTTTTAAATCCTTCGTACAAAATACAGGGAATTATTTATCTGGTTTTCTTCAAATTTCAACTTGGACAGAAAGTTATACCGGTTCCAATTGGCAAAATGCCTGGACCGTATTTTACTGGGGATGGTGGATTGCCTGGTCTCCTTTCGTAGGAATGTTTATTGCACGTATTTCCAAAGGGCGTACCGTGCGTGAGTTTATTTTGGGAGTTTTATTAGTGCCTTCTATTGTAACTTTTTTCTGGATCTCTGCTTTTGGAAGCACAGCAGTACATGAGGCGCTTCTTGGAGATGAGACTATTATAAATGCGGTAAATGATAATGTTGCCACTGCCCTTTTTGTGTTTTTGGAAGATTATCCTTTCGCATTTATTCTTAACATTATTGCAATAATTTTAATTGCAGGGTTCTTTGTTACCTCTTCAGATTCCGGATCTTTGGTGGTAGATAATTTAACCTCTGGAGGTAAAATAGATGCACCTGTAGGACAAAGAATTTTTTGGGCCGTTGCAGAAGGTAGTGTTGCTGCGGTTCTTTTAATAGGCGGCGGATTACAAGCACTTCAAACAGCCACTATAGTAACAGGATTGCCCTTTGCCATAATTTTAATAATTATGTGCTTTTCACTTTACAAAGGCTTAAGCGAAGACCTGAAAAAACTGAAGAAGAGCGAGTCTCAAAAAGAACTTGAGAATTACGAGGAAATAGTTTCTGCCATCGTTAAAAAACGAAACATTAATCAGTAAAACAACATTAAATAATCCTAATAATGACTGAACTAAAAAACATCCTGGTTGCCTTAGACCTTTCAGAAATTGACAGTACTTTAATTGAGTATGCATCATTTATTGCCGAAAACCTTAAAGTTAAAAAAGTGTACTTTGTACATAATATTAAAACATATGAGATTTCAGATTTATTTGAAGAACAGTTAAAAGGTCTAAATCTTGATGAAATAATTGGCAATGAGTTAAATGAAAAGGTAGAAGAGAAATTTAAGGCCCCTGTAGAATGGGAAGTGCTTATTTCAGAAGATCCTTATTCAGAATCTCTTATAAATTATATCGTAAATAAATACGAGATCCAACTAGCCATTATTGGTAACAAGAACAAAGTAAAAGGATCAGGAGTAGTAAGTGGAAAATTACTTCGTTTGCTTAAATGCAATATCTTATCTATTCCAAAAAACGCAAAACCTGAAATCACTAATATTTGGGCAGGAGCAGATTTTTCTGCCGCTTCCAAAAAAGTGTTTGAGCTGACCGATCTATTACAGAACAGTACTAACGCAAATGCAAAAGCTGTGCATGTTTATAACATGCCGGTTCAATTCTCTCCTTATATACCTAAAGAAAACCTCGATCATAAAATTGAAAAACATTTAAGAGAACGCTATGAAAAGTTTGTGAAAAAACTTCATTTGACCAGAGAATTGGACCTTGAGATCATTCCAGGAAGAGAAACCGGAGTCGCTGAAAAATTGAAAATAAAAGCAAAGAACTCTAAAGTAGATTTAATTGTTTTAGGAGATAAAGGTGGAAACACTTTTTCTTCGCTACTGGTAGGTAGCGTAACCGAAGAGCTTTTTAATCAAGATTTGGAGGTGCCACTATGGATCACTAAGTAGTAATAGATCCTTTTATATAAAAGGCTTGTAATTATTAATTACAAGCCTTTTTATTTGTGTACTTCTTAAAACTTAATCTTTACCGTCTACATAATTTTGAAGATAGCTAAATCCTTCTGCCAGCTTACCGTCTTGAGTCATTCGTGCTCTTCCTAAAATGCCATCTATATCTAGATTAAAAAATGCAGGAATTACATGTTTCATAAACATCTCACCAAATCCTTTACTCGCATCTTTTGGTAGCTCACATGGTAAATTATCTACTGCCATTACAGTTATAGCACCTTCTTCTCTAAAATCCACCTCTTCTCCTGTTTTTGGATCGTATCCGTAGATAGGATCATTAATGGTAGAAGGCCTGATGGTACTGGCAATAGGAATTCCTATATCGCAAGACACATCTGCTACTAATTTAATTTTGAATTCTGGGGAATTAGCCTGCTCCTGAGTAAAGAATATCGGGGCGCCATCTCCATAAAAATGTCCAGCTATAAACACATCACTTACCTCAGCAAATCTCATAAAGTTGGAGTTGTATTCTTCTGGATAGCTATAAAAATGTTTGTTAGTAATATTAGTTCCACTTTTATGAATATTGTAATCTAAAACATCTATTAAACAATATACTGGCTCATTAAAGTCATTATTCAAGTAGTCCTCTACTCCTACTTGCTTTATTTTCAGATGGTCTAATATTTCTTTGGCTCCATGGGCCACTTTCCCAGAGCCAGTAAGAACTATTTTAATATTAGGCAATTTGATCCTATCTAATTCCAACAATACACTTTTTAGATCTGGAAGTATATCTACTTTAGGCATCTCAAAAATTCCATCTCTCAAGCCTAAGGCTCTAAAGCAATTGTATGCTCCTACGAGTCCTGCATATCTTCCAAAACCTATCAGTCTTCGGCCGTTTGCCTTTACTATGATTTCATAATCATACAGGTCTATATTGTTTTTTAAAATAGCTTTTAACAACTCTCGATTATAAGGTTGTTTTTTAATAGTATGCGAAAAGAAAAAATATTTTTTATTAGGAATTAAGCTTGCAATTGGCACTTCTTTTACCCCTAGCAACACCTCACAATCTGAAATATCTTGAGACACTTCAAATCCTGCTTCTTCATATTCTGAATCTTTAAAGATTCTGATGTCTGATGCTTCAATTTTAAAACTTGCCTCTGGAAATTTTTGAACGATCTCTTGTAATTTTTTGGGAGAGAAAACTACTCTTCTATCTGGTGGGGTTTTACGTTCTTTAATTAGGGCAAATTTTATCATATGTTGGTATATCTTTTGCAGATTATTATGTGTTTTCCAAAGATATAAATTTTAATCTGTATCTTTGCAGCCGCGTTAGGGATAGAAGTAAAAATCCCTCTTTAATTTATTTGAAATAAAAGAGGATTGAAACGGATAGCCCGGACTGCTTTTTTAAGCAGGAACGCACAAAGTTCATTAATTTATGGGGTCGACTTGGATTTGACAGCGAGTCTAATTGGATAGTAAGCACGTCGAGCGCTGGGATATAGCTCGTAAATCTCATATTTCACACTTTTTTAAACGGCGAGAATAACTACGCCTTGGCTGCATAATCCGAATT
>JAGXIK010000160.1 GCA_024635715.1 Gillisia sp. | reverse complement strand
TAAATACTTTATCATATTAGATGAAATATTGAAGGGAACTAATAGTACCGATAAAGCTATTGGCTCTAAAAAGTTTATTCAGAAATTGGTGAAATCCAAGTCGACAGGAATTATTGCTACCCATGATCTAAGTTTATGTGAAGTTTCAGATGAATTGAAACAGGTGGAAAACCATTATTTTGATGCAGAGATCGTAAATGATGAGTTGTTTTTTGACTATAAGTTTAAAGAGGGAATTTGCCAGAATATGAACGCTTCCTTCTTACTAAAGAAAATGAATATTGTAGACTAGTCGCACTGCGACTTTTATTAAAATCTAAATAAGGTCACATTGAGCGAGGTAGAGATGCTTCGACAGGCTCAGCATGACACTTAAATTATAAAACTAATACAAAGCACTGTCATTCTGAGCTTGTCGAAGACTGCTAATTTATTTACAATAAACTTTGGCGTCTCGAGTCTGCTCGATTTGACATTGAGTACCTAGTCTACGTCATTCTGAACTTGTTTCAGAATCTAAATTTTCCGTTTCTTTAAAGAATTATAATTCCTAAATGAAGAACTTTTTCCAATTGCATAAAATTTCGCTGTTACTTATAGTATCTAGCGCAGCATTTTATGTTGCCTTTGCATACGACTTGGAACGTTCTGATCTTATAAAACTCATCGGTCTTTACTCAGGAGTATTCTATTTGAGTTGGAAGCTTTATAAAATTGAAAAAGTCAACTTTTGGTTTCTTGCTTTAGTGGCATTACTTTTTAGGCTTCTATTTATTGGTGCAATTCCGAATCTCTCTCAAGATTTTTATAGATTTATATGGGATGGGAGAATGATCGCCGAAGGATTTAACCCTTATTTATATTTGCCAGAGAATTTAATAGCACTGGGAAATGCACCCATTGCTCAAGCTAAAGAACTGTTTGATGGAATGGGAGCACTTAGTGCCAGCCATTTTACCAATTATCCTCCGTTAAATCAGGTGTTGTTTGCCATTGCAGGAATCCTTTCTGGAAAGAGTATTATAGGTTCTGTTATAGTTTTGAGGATTCTTATTATCGCAGCGGATATTGGAGTTTTATATTTTGGAAGAAAATTATTGGTAAATCTCAAGTTACCGGAATCCAGAATATTTCTTTATCTGTTGAATCCATTTATTATTATTGAACTCACAGGTAATCTTCATTTTGAAGGCGTGATGGTCTTCTTTTTAGTTTGGAGTTTATATTTACTTCAGCAAAAAAAATGGGTTGGAAGTGCTATTATATTTGCTTGTTCTGTGCTGCTGAAATTAGTTCCATTACTATTTTTGCCACTATTCTTTGGGTATTTTATCTATAAAAGAGAGAACAATCATGATGCAGAAAATGAGTCCAAATTAGGCTTAGCTAAGTTGTTTGGATTCTATCTAATTGTCGGAATTACGGTAGTATTGGGATTCTTACCTATTCTGTCTTCAGTGTTTATTCAGAATTTCATGGCAAGCATTAGCCTTTGGTTTCAGAAATTTGAGTTCAACGCTAGTTTCTATTATATAGTGCGTTGGATTGGATTTCAGTCAAAGGGTTATAATATTATAGAAACAGCAGGAAAATCCCTCCCATTGGTCACCATTGGGATATTGGCAGGCTTATCCTTCTTTAGAAAAAACAATTCTTTGGAAAAGCTTATAACCGCTATGCTTTTTGGTTTTACTGCCTACTTATTTCTTTCTACCACCGTTCATCCATGGTATTTGGTAATACCCTTAATGCTCTCCATATTTACTACTTATAGATATCTAATGGTTTGGAGTTTTGTGGTGATCTTAAGTTATGCTGGGTATACTTCCGCTGGATTTCAAGAAAATTTATGGTTGGTGGCTTTAGAGTATATTATTGTAATAGGTCTTTTTATTAAAGAACTCTTCGGAAGAAAGACTCTTTTGCAGCTCTAATCATTATTTAGAAAGAGATTTCTGATATAAACGATGGCCCCAAAAAAATGAGCAGCAAGTAAAACGGGATCGCTTCTAAAAATAGCATAGGTGAAAATTATAATGGATCCCGATAAACTTAGAATCCAAAAGCCTTTGGGCAGAGAAGATTTTTCATGCCTTTCTGAATAAACCCATTGATAGATAAATCTTGAAGTATAAACTACTTGTCCAATAATTCCTACAATGACCAACCATAGCGGGATATCTTCATTTTCTAATAGCGATTTCAAGGTTTGTTCACTAAAAAATATTAGATATGCAGCAATCAAGATTGGTGTAAGTAGTACTGTGATCTTGAAAATAAGGTTGGTTTCTTTCCATTCATGTTGTAGTTTAAGATTTCTGAAATAAATGGTATAGATAAAAGCCTGACCTAGCATGATGGGAAGATCATCCCTCAAATATCCATAAATGAATAGCAAGAGCGCAGCAAGTAAACTTATTTTCCAATACAGAGTTGGGGTTTTTACTTTTTTAGCCTTTTCAGATAAGAACCATTGAGAAATAAGTCTGATTGAGAAGAGTAATTGTGCCAGAAACCCTATGCTGTATATTATCCAATCATTCATAATTTAAAAACAACTTTAAAACGAGAAAGCTGCCTTTCAGAAGAGATTGGCAGCTTTTAAAATATTTCTTATCGAGATCTACATATCTAATAAGTATGCAAAAATAAGTGGAGCAACAATAGTAGCATCACTCTCTATGATAAATTTAGGCGTATTGATATCTAATTTTCCCCAAGTGATCTTCTCATTTGGAACCGCTCCGGAATAAGATCCGTAACTGGTTGTAGAATCAGAGATCTGGCAGAAATAGTTCCAAAAAGGTGTATCTGTACGTTCCATGTCCTGATATAACATTGGCACCACGCATATTGGGAAATCTCCCGCAATACCTCCACCAATTTGGAAGAAACCAATTCCTTCTTTAGAATTTTCTGTATACCAATCTGCTAGGAAAGTCATATACTCGATCCCAGATTTCACTGTGCTTGCTTTCAACTCGCCTTTTAGAACGTAAGAAGCAAAGATGTTACCCATGGTACTATCTTCCCATCCCGGAACCACTATTGGAAGATTTGCTTTTGCCGCAGCATACATCCAAGAATCCTTAATGTCTATTTCATAGTACTCTTCTAAAACTCCTGAAAGTAAAAGTTTGTACATATATTCATGCGGGAAATAACGTTCTCCGGCAGCTTCAGCATCTTTCCAGATCTTCACGATATGCTCCTGAATCCTTCTGAATGCTTCCTCTTCTGGAATACACGTATCTGTAACTCTATTTAATCCTTTTTCTAAAAGATCCCATTCATCTTGAGGAGTAAGATCTCTATAGTTTGGCACTCTTTTGTAGTGAGAATGAGCAACTAGATTCATTACATCTTCCTCTAAATTGGCGCCAGTACAAGAAATTATTTGCAATTTGTCCTGACGGATCATCTCTGCAAATATTTTTCCTATTTCTGCAGTACTCATGGCACCTGCAAGAGAAACTAACATTTTAGAACCTTGTGCTAATTGCTTTTCATAAGCTTCAGCAGCATCTACAAGAGCAGCTGCATTAAAGTGTAAATAGTATTTTTTAATAAATTCTGAAATCGCTCCTTTACTCATCTTCGTCTTCGTCTGGGTTATGATTTAAATATTTGAACTTATAGCTCAACATTTTATAGTATAATTTTGCAGCAAGGAAATCTGAAGATTTATCCACATCGTTTGGACAAAGCTCTACAATATCAAATCCTACTACATTTTTCTTTTTAAAGATCATTTTCAGGAAATCCAAAGTTTCATACCATAGTAATCCTCCAGGTTCTGGTGTTCCTGTAGATGGCATGATAGAAGGATCAAAAGCATCCAGATCTATCGTGATAAAAACATTTGGCGTCATTTGTCCAATTGCATCCTCTGTCCAGTTCTCGTAAAGATCATCACCAAAATATACTTGGTTTTCATCCATATGATCTAATTCTGAAACATCCATAGATCTAATTCCTACTTGAACAAGGTTGGTGGTTTTACTAGCTTCATGAAGCGCACAAGCATGATTGCATTTAGAACCTTCATATTCTGGTCTTAGATCTGCATGAGCATCTAATTGCACAACAGTAAGGTCTGGGAATGCTTCATTAAAGGCACGAATAGTACCAATACTTACAGAATGTTCTCCTCCAAAAATGGTTACAAATTTTTCTTGGTCGATGTAATTTTTGGTGATTTTTTGAACTGCTTCTACCATTTTTTCTGGAGAAGAGTTTTCTGTTACCGGCGGAGCCAAGTAAATACCTTTTCTGTAAACTTCTGAACGGGTTTCGATGTCGAAAAGTTCCATGTTCTCTGAGGCTTCCAAAAAAGCATCTGGTCCTTTATCTGCGCCTTTTTGCCAGGAGCTTGTTCCATCATAAGGAACAGGGATTAATACCACTTGTGCATCGTCTAAACGTGCGTATTTTTCTGGTATCCCGGCGTAATTCTTTTTGCTCATTGCTTGTTTTTAAAAGTTTTAAGTTGACTTGTAATGGTTAAAGTTATAAATTTTTTTAAATCTATTTATTCTTATCGTATCCTAAGATGTGCAAAAGGTCTTCTGCATTCTGTTGTTCACTAAATACTTTAGTGGTCAAGGTTCCATCTTCTTTCTTGTCTATTAGGATATGTTTTGGTTGTGGAATCAAACAATGCTGTAATCCACCAAAACCACCAATACTTTCTTGATACGCTCCTGTATTAAAGAAACCTATAAAAAGCGGTTTTTCCTTTTTGTACTTTGGTAGATAAATTGCATTTGTATTTTGTTCAGAGTTATAATAATCGTCACTATCACAAGTAAGTCCACCTAATAAAATACGCTCATATTCATCATTCCATCTATTTATAGGCAACATCACAAATTTCTTGCTAATAGCCCAAGTATCTGGAAGTGTGGTTATGAAAGATGAGTTTATCATGTTCCACTTCTCACGATCATTTTGTTGTTTTTGGTAAAGGATCTCATAAATAGCTCCTCCACTCTCTCCAACTGTGAACGATCCAAATTCAGTAAAAATATTTGGTACTTCTACTTCATATTCTTCACAAGTAAGTTTGATCTGGTTGATGATCTCTGACACCATATATTGGTAATCATATTCAAAAGCAAGAGAATTCTTTATAGGAAATCCACCACCAATATTAAGGCTATCTAAACTTGGACATACCTTTTTAAGATCTATGTAAACTTTTAAACATTTATTCAATTCATTCCAGTAATAGGCTGTATCACGTATTCCGGTATTTATAAAAAAGTGAAGCATTTTTAGCTCAACCTGCGGGTTGTCTTTTACCTTTTTATTAAAGAAGGGAACAATGTTTTTGTATCCAATTCCTAATCTGGAAGTATAGAATTCGAATTTTGGCTCTTCTTCAGAAGCTATTCTGATTCCAATTTTATAAGGATCATTGATCTGTTCAGAAAGAAGATCGATCTCTTCATAATTATCTATTATAGGAATACAATTCTTATGACCGCCATTAAGAAGTTCGGCTATGTTAGAAATATATTGATCTCTTTTAAAACCATTACAAATCACATACGCATTATCTGAAAGTTTCCCGGATTTCTTTAATTTCTGAACGATATTAATATCAAACGCAGATGAGGTTTCAATATGAATATCATTATTTAAAGCTTCGTTTAAAACGTGCTCAAAATGAGAACTTTTGGTACAGTAACAATAATTGTACTTTCCTTTATAATCATGTTCCTTAATTGCATTCTTAAACCATTCTTTTGCTCGATTTATATTCTCAGATATCTTTGGAAGATAGGTGAACTTAAGAGGTGCACCATATTGCTCTACTAATTTCATAAGATCTATACCATGAAATTGCAGCTCATTATCTTCTAGTTTAAATTCTTCCTGAGGAAAATAAAAAGTTTGCTCTATTAAATCGCGATATTTTGTGTTCAATGCTTTGTTTTAAATGTTGGTTAAAAATTAGGGATTAAATTATACTGTCAAAAGGATTGACTCGTAAATTATTGTTAAGATAAATTGAAGGGAAGTCGCTAATTTTAAGCGCGCTAAGATTTTTCGAACCTAGGGCTGAATTAAAAACCTGAAGCTCAGTGGCTTCACTTGAAAATAACATCAACGTTATCAATTGAGTTTATTTAATTCTAAATCTGAAAATTTCTAATTTACTTGTTACTAAAGATGAATATTTAAAAAGCAATTCACTTATTAGTCAAGCAAATGTATAAAAAATGTTAGTTGAAATTACATTTTTTGATCTAAGGCTTAAAGCATTTTTATATTTATGATCTCTTGCTTGGTAAGAGTTCTGTAATTTCCTCTTGGAAGATCTTTTTTTGTTAGTCCGCCAAAGGTTACTCTGTCTAGTTTTTCTACCTCAAAACCTAAGCTTTTAAATAGACGCTGGATCACGTGTGGCTTTATACTATTGGTCTCTATTCCCAATTCATTTTTAGGTCTATTGTCTATATAACTTACCTCTTGAACTTTTACTTTGCCATCTTCTAAGGTAACTCCTTCTTCTATTCTTTTTAATTCTTCAAAAGAAATAGGCTTATTAAGTTCTAAATGATAGATCTGTCTAATTCCGTTCTTTGGTTTTCCAAGTTGTTTTTCCAAAGTCCCGTCATTGGTAAATAAAAGAAGTCCTGTAGCTTGACGGTCCAGTTTTCCAACAGGTGCCACTTTGGATTTTGTTGCATTTGCTATTAGATCCATCACCGTTCTGGAACCTTTTTCTAAACTTCCAGTGGTAAAGAAACCTTTTGGTTTGTTCAATAGAATATATTCTGGTTTCTCTGGAATAACACGTCTACCATCAAATTTCACTTCTTCGTTAGGTTTCACACGGTATCCCATTTCGGTAACTATCTTGTCATTCACAGTTACATTTCCTGCTCCAATATAGATATCTGCATCTCTACGGGAACAAGCACCAGAATTTGCGATATATTTATTAAGTCTGATTCCTTCAGGTTTAGGGCCAGTTTTAGCTACTGGTTTAACTGTACCTTTAGGAGCGCTTTTGGGAGCTGAATCTTTCTTAATAGGAGCATTTCCTCTAGCCATAGATTTTTTCTTTGGCCCACCACCTTGTCTTCCACTAAACTTTTTCCCTGAAGAATTATCATTCCTGCTCATAACGCTAATTTTTTGCAAAGATACTAGATATATCTTTCTCTTTATATTTTAACACTTAAAGATTTGTATACTTAAAAAACTCTATTAAAAACTTCTTTGTAATCTATAAGTAGGATACTAAAAACTCCCGCAACAATAAT
>JAGXIK010000159.1 GCA_024635715.1 Gillisia sp. | reverse complement strand
TTAAGCTCTATAATAACATTATCTATTTCCAGACCTACACAAGCTGCAAGCACATGTTCTGAAGTTTGGATAGTTATTCCATCTTTTTCAAGATTGGTACCACGCTGTGTATTTACAACATAAGTAACATCTGCTTCAATGGTAGGTTGATTTTCCAAGTCCATTCTCTTAAAAACATAGCCAGTATTTTCAGCTGCAGGTTTAAAAGTTAGTGTTACTTCTTTACCAGTATGAAGTCCGACCCCTTTTAAAGAGATCTCTTTCTTTATAGTTTGTTGTTTTGAAAGGATTTCACCCATTCTATATTTTTTTTTCTATTTTATTTAATCTATTAACTATTTTCGGAAGATTCTTAAAATGAACGTAAGATTTATTGAAATCTCCATATCCAAATGCTGGTGAGCCTTGAATTACTTCGTCATCTGCTATATTTCTTCCTATTCCAGACTGTGCCTGTATTTTAACTCTATCTCCAATTATTAAATGTCCCGCAAAACCTACTTGCCCTCCAATTAAACAGTTTTTACCGATTTTTGTTGAACCTGCAATCCCTGTTTGTGCTGCAATTGCAGTATTATTTCCAATTTCTACGTTATGAGCAATCTGAATTTGATTATCCAACTTCACTCCGCACCTAATAATCGTAGAACCCAAAGTGGCTCTATCTATTGTTGTACCGGCACCAATATCTACATTATCTTCAATAATAACATTTCCAATTTGTGGCACCTTATTATATTCTCCGCTATCATTAGGGCTAAACCCAAATCCATCTGCACCAACTACAACGCCGGCATGGATTACACAGAATTTACCAATTGTAGTTTCTGAATAGATCTTAACTCCTGGAAAAATCACTGTATTATCTCCTATCGTAACATTATCTCCTATATATGTGTTTGGATATATTTTCACATCATCTCCAATTTTCACATTCTCACCTATATATGTAAAAGCTCCTAAATAAATATTCTCCCCATAAGTTGAAGACGCTGCAATAAAATTAGGTTGCTCTACTCCTGTTTTATTTAATTTCACTTGATTGTAATATTCAAGCAAGGTAGAAAAGGCTTTATATGGGTCTTTAACTCTAATTAAAGTAGTCTCGATTTCTTGATCTATGCTAAACTCATCACTAACTATTGCTATAGAAGCATTAGTAGAATATATATAAGAGGTATACTTAGGGTTACTTAAAAAAGTAAGTGAACCTTCTGTACCTTCTTCAATTTTCGCCAACCTATCAACTTCTGTTTCGGGATCCCCATCAACAGTACCATTTAATAACTCGGCTATTTGTAATGCAGTAAATTTCATTCTGGCAAAAGTAAAAAAAATTGTTAACGTATGGTCTTTGGATAACAGATATAATATTTAGTTACTTCTGTAGATAGTGCAACCAAGTTTAATTGATCTGAAGCTTTAGCCACATCACTAATCTTTCCATTTCTATGTAATATCTGAATTTTATCATTTTCACTGGAATAAGCTACATTGGAAATCTCACCACTAAACACAAAATAATTCGCTTCATCTTCGGTTATAGAATATTTCTTCTGAAGTGTTAGCGCATACTTCTTGAGCTTCTCTGGATTGATCTTTTTCTTTTTCAACTTCACTTTCAGCAGATCTCTATTAAGCAACATCTTACATAAATTACTCAGCACAAAATCGTCATATTCCATCCATTCTTTCATTGCTGAAATAATATCGTAATCATCCAACTTTGCAAATGTTCCTAAAGTATCTGAATCAAACTTGTCTAAAGTTACTTTATTATATAAGAAATATGATAAAGCTGGACTGCTAGTTAAGTTTTCTCCACGTTCAATTAACTCCTTAGCTCTTTTTAGTACTCTTATTAGTAGCTGTTCCGCAGCAACACCCGTCTTATGCAGATAAACCTGCCAGTACATCAATCTTCTTGCAACCAAGAATTTTTCTACAGAATAAATTCCCTTTTCCTCAATCACTAAATGATCATCTACCACATTTAACATGGTAATAATTCGCTCACTGTTAATATTCCCTTCGGGCACACCAGTATAAAAGCTATCACGCTTCAAATAATCCAACCTATCCATATCTAATTGACTGGATACTAACTGATTCATGAATTTTCTAGAATAGCTCCCTTTAAAAATATCGATTGCCAAAGTTAAACTTTGGTTAAATTCGGCATTCATTTTCTCCATAAATAATAGGGAAATACACTCATGAGAAACGCCTTCTACAATGCTATGCTCCATTGCATGAGAGAAAGGTCCGTGTCCAATATCATGTAATAAAATAGCTATTTGTAAGCCTTCTTCTTCTTCAGCATTGATCTCAATCCCCTTAAAACGAAGAATCTCTATTGCTTTTTGCATTAAATGCAAACCGCCTAAGGCATGATGAAATCTTGTGTGATGTGCTCCGGGGTAAACTAAATAAGACATCCCCATTTGTGAAATACGGCGTAATCTTTGAAAGTAAGGATGTCCAATAATCTTAAAGATACGTTCCGATGGAATAGTAATAAAACCGTAAATTGGATCG
Organism: Gillisia sp.; assembly: GCA_024635715.1. Classification (GTDB taxonomy): domain Bacteria; phylum Bacteroidota; class Bacteroidia; order Flavobacteriales; family Flavobacteriaceae; genus Gillisia. The sequence continues at coordinate 5,166 of JAGXIK010000159.1, read as the reverse complement.
TTAAATATTTTGAGTTTTGTTCTTTTGGTCAAGCTTAAAATTCTTTAGAATTATAACAAAGATACATATATGATGTCCAAAATGGACACATGATAACTAATAGCAAGAAAACAGCAAATTTATTAAGCTGTGTTTTCCTATAAATTCAATTTAAATGAATAAAATAAAAATACTTTGGGCAGACGATGAAATCGACATGCTTAAGCCACACATTATCTTTTTAGAATCTAAAAATTATGAAGTAACTACTTGTAGAAGTGGTACTGAAGCAATTGAACAAATAGACACTCAGAATTTCGACATTGTTTTTTTAGATGAGAATATGCCTGGGTTAACAGGATTGGAAACTTTATCTGAAATAAAGGAGAAGCGAGCAGATATGCCAATTGTAATGATCACTAAAAGTGAAGAGGAATATATAATGGAGGAAGCTATTGGTTCTAAAATAGCCGACTATCTTATAAAACCTGTAAACCCAAATCAGATTCTTTTGAGTTTGAAGAAAAATTTGGATCATTCCAGATTAATCACTGAAAAGACAACTTCTAACTATCAGCAAGAATTCCGTAAGATCTCTATGGATATGAATGATGTTAATTCTTTTGAAGGCTGGGCAGAATTGTACCAGCGACTTATTTATTGGGAATTGGAATTGGAAACAATTGAGGACAGTGGCATGTTTGAAATTTTAGAATCTCAGAAATTGGAAGCCAATAATCAGTTTTGCAAGTTTGTAGATAAGAATTATCCAGATTGGTTCGAGGAAAATGCTGATGCACCAATTATGTCTCATAAACTATTTAAGGAAAAAATAGTTCCAGAGATCAGTAAAAAACAGCCTACACTTTTAATTGTAATAGATAATATGAGGTATGATCAATGGAAAGCATTTGAACCAACTATTAATAACTATTATAAAAAAGATCAAGAATCAACCTTTTACAGCATACTTCCTACCGCCACACAATACGCAAGAAATGCTATTTTTAGTGGTTTGATGCCAAGTGAAATGGAAAAGCAATATCCTCAATATTGGCTTAATGATACCGAAGATGGTGGAAAGAACATGTTTGAAGCAGAGTTCTTAGAGGCTCAATTAAAAAGATTAAGATTAGATATAAAATATGAATACCATAAAATCACCAGTCTAAAGGCCGGAAAACGTTTGGTAGAAAATTTTAAAACTCAAAAGGAGAACGATCTTACTGTAGTGGTTTATAATTTTGTAGATATGCTTTCTCATTCTAAAACCGAAATGGAAGTTATCAAGGAATTGGCATCCAACGATAAATCTTATAGATCCTTAACTCAAAGTTGGTTTAAGAATTCACCATTGTTGGAAATAATTCAGCAAGCCCAACAATTAGGATTCAAACTTATATTAACTACAGATCACGGGACTATTAACGTAAAGACACCATCTAAAGTAATAGGAGATAAAAACACCAGTTTAAACCTTAGATATAAGACAGGAAAAAGTCTTACTTATGAGAATAAGGATGTTTTGGCGGCAAAAGATCCAAAGAAAATTCACTTACCATCCATTAATATGAGCAGTTCTTTCATATTTGCTAAAGGAGACTCCTTTTTTGCTTACCCAAATAATTATAATTATTATGTTAATTATTTTAGAAATACCTACCAACATGGAGGGGTTTCTATGGAGGAAATGATCATCCCATTTGTGGTCTTATTGCCTAGGTAATAATAAATTACATATCTTTACAGAGCCTAAAATCTAATTTTGAATGACGTTAACCTACGAGCTATCAGAAATTGATACAATTGCTGTGCAACTACTTTCCGAAGTAAAAAGCAAAACGCTTTTATTTTATGGGGAAATGGGAGCGGGGAAAACCACTCTTATTAAGGCGCTTGTAAAAGCCCTTGGCGCGCCAGACTTGGCGTCCAGCCCTACTTTCTCACTAGTTAACGAATATCATACAGATCAAGGGAAGATCTTTCATTTCGATTTTTATAGAATTGAAGACGAAATGGAAGCTTTAGACATGGGTATTGAAGATTATTTGAATCTAGATACCTGGAAATTTATTGAATGGCCTCAAAAAATAGAGAAATTATTAGATGAGGATGTTCAAAAACTGGAAGTTTTGACCCTAAATGAAGGGACTAGACTGTTAAAGTTTTGTTAATTATTTAAATAAAGCGTCTAAAGGCTGCGCAAATAGCGGTGTAAGAAAAATAATACAAAATGAGCCCATTTGAAAGGTGGGATTTTATATTTTTCGTAATTCAGCGAAAGATGATGATTTTTAGCTTATTTTTGACAAGTAAAACAGTCAGAAATACAGGCTAAATTTGCCTCGAAAAAAGGTGCAAAGATACGATTAAGGCGTTTAATATTAGCATATTATAATGTTATAGGTTTGTTTCAGAAATCAATACGAAACATAACATAAAAACCTATACTTATGAAAATCAAAGCTATCTTATTCGCAGCAGCCATTTTTGGTGCAACTTTTTTTGTAACTTCATCTACAGAAAACGATAATAATGATACAATACAAGAGCAAGCAGTTCAGAGGTCAAAAATCAAAGTTCCTGCTGCTGGGTAGTATACTCGCATTCTCAATTGCATTTTCACCTTATATATTTTATTTATATGAAATTTTCCCAAACGGACCTGTTTGGGAAAATTCTTTTTTTACCTATGAAAGTAAATACTACGAAGACGTTCTTACTGCTGCTTGGACTTATTTAGGTAAAATTACACCTTTATTTTTATTATTAATTTGGTTCTTTACTTGTAAACACTGGTGGTATCACTCAATTTTAATACCAATTTCCATGTATGTCTACCAATTAGTTATTGCATTTTATCAAGATGTTTACTTGAGAGTAGATTTTATGGATATTGATGGTCTTATTTATCTTGCTCCTTTTTTTATTGGAATTTTAGTAATAGTTTATTTAGTTAGAATTCAAATATTCGATAGGGTATACGGAATTGATCTTAGTGAACTTAATGAGACCGATGTTTCTGTTTTCTCTAAAGCAATGTCTACGAATGAACAGAATGAAGTAGATACTATGCGCAACCAAGGTTTTAATTTTAGACCAGAACCTACAGAAGATTATTACCGCAAACTTTAATTAAATAAGACTTCTTTATTTGCCCAAAAATGTTGTAATTTGAATCTTTTGTACAACTAAAGGCATGATAGACAAACCATCTCCATTTACCAAAGAACAATTAATTCCACAGGAAGAAACTCTGGAAATATATAAGCATAAAGGAGAACTCTTTATTGGTATCCCCAGAGAAACCTCTTATCAAGAAAAAAGGGTTTGTTTAACCCCAGATGCGGTAGCAGCAATTACCGCTCATGGCCATAGAGTAATTATTGAGTCTAATGCGGGGAAATGGGCTAGATTTAGTGATAAAGACTATTCAGATGCTGGTGCAGAGGTTACAAAAGACACTAAAAAAGTTTTCTCCTGCCCTACTATTCTTAAAGTAGAGCCGCCTTCCAGTGAGGAACTGGGAATGATCAATCCGCAAACCACGATTATTTCTGCATTGCAGTTAAAAACTCAATGCAAAGAATATTTTCAAAAATTAGCTACCAAACGTATTACAGCACTAGGATTCGAATTCATTAAAGATGAAGATGGATCATATCCTGCAGTTAGAGCATTAAGTGAAATTGCGGGAACCGCTTCTATTTTAATAGCTTCAGAAATAATGAGTAATTATTCTGAAGGAAACGGCTTGATGTTTGGAAACATTAGTGGTGTTCCTCCTGTAGAAGTGGTGATTTTAGGAGCTGGCACCGTAGGAGAATTTGCCGCTCGCTCTGCAGTTGGATTGGGAGCAAATGTAAAAGTTTTTGATAGCAGCCTTACCAGGTTACGTAGTATCCAAACCAATGTTGGACGAACTCTTTACACGTCAACAATTCAGCCAAAAAATTTATCAAAATCCTTAAGAAGATGTGATGTACTTATTGGTGCTGTTAGAGGAAAAAATCGCTCTCCTATCTTAATTTCTGATGAAATGGTACAGAGCATGAAAAATGGTTCTATTATTATAGATGTTAGTATAGATATGGGCGGTTGTGTAGAAACTAGTGAGGTAACTACCCACGACAAGCCAATCTTTAAAAAACACGGAGTTATTCACTATTGTGTGCCCAATATTCCATCTAGATATGCCAGAACAGCTTCAGTTTCTATAAGTAATATTTTTACTCCATATCTTTTGCACATTGCAGAACAGGGTGGTCTTGAAAATACTTTGAGATATGACAAAGGTTTGCGAAATGGATTGTACTTTTACCACGGAATTTTAACCAATAAATCTATTGCAGACTGGTTTGATCTTTCTTACCGGGATATCAATTTACTTATATTTTAATTTATGAATTTTATTCAAAGACTAGGATTTTTCTCTGTGGGTCTAATCATGGGAATAGGAATACTTATGTTCTTTTTAGGAGGAAAAAAAGCTTCCTGCGATTACTCTCCAAACGCCAGAACCCTTAAAAACATAAGAAATAAAGATCGAGTGTTTTCTGAAAATGCTCTTGTCTATTTCTCCAATAACAATCTAGATACTTCCGCAGTTACAATTATATTAAAGAGCGGAAATGTAGATTTTGGTAAAAGTGATACTAAGAGAGAGCGTTGTAAGATCTATTATATTTCTGAAGAGTTAGAATCTGGAGAATTCGAAATAGAAATTGAGAACTGTCGAGATAAAGCAATTATTAAGTCGGTAAATAAGATTCAATAATTCAAACTTTATACTAAAGAGATTACTCCTTTCGTCGGAATGACAAATATAATTGTCATGGGATGTCATCTAAGTTTAAACCAAACTTAGATAAGCTCAGTTTGACAACTTAATCTGGAACGTCATCCTTTCGAAATAGCTATTGAAACTGTCGAAGAATTTTGATCTAACTTCATCCTCTATAATAGAGATCCTCCTATTATCAGGATGATAAGAATAACCTGTCCTTCTGAACGAAATGAAGAATCTCAATGGAGTCGGAACCCTTTAATAAATTGAGATCACTCCTAGGTTCAGAATGACAAATAAAAATGTTAACCTATTTTACACTAAACTTCGACAAGCTCAGTTTGACAAATTAATGAATCATGTCTTTCAGGGCTTGTCGAAGGATCTCAACAAACTCAATT
>JAGXIK010000158.1 GCA_024635715.1 Gillisia sp. | reverse complement strand
GCCAAGTAGAGTGCAAGCAATGCAAAATGCTGCAAATGCCTATGTTTATGGTTTGGAAGGCGGATTAGAAGCAAGACTTGCAAACAACTTAAAACTACGTTCTCAAATTACAATTACCAAAGGAAAAGAGGAACAGGACGATGGAAATAAAGCTCCGCTGAGACATGCCGCACCGCTTTATGGAAATACGCATTTAGTTTGGAATAAGAATAAGTTGAAACTAGATCTGTTTTCAGAATATAATGGAAAATTGGATTTTGATGAGCTTGCACCTTCAGAACAGGATAAAGCTTATTTATATGCTATATATAGCAATGGAAATCCTTATTTCGCTAATTGGTATACGCTTAATATTACTGTAAATTATCGCTTTTCTGAACATTGGAGCACTACAGCATCTGTAGAAAATATTACAGACCAGCGTTATAGAACCTATTCTTCAGGGATATCATCTGCGGGAATAAATTTTATAGCAGCCATAAAATATAGCTTGTAGAGGGTTTTGATTCTTCAAATCCATTTTATTTGTAATAGATAATTTTACTGAATTATCTAATGGTTAAATGATTAGCTTTTTACTCAATAACAGTCTTCTCTTTTCTCAAAAATCGTTATTTTCGCAACTCAAAAGAAATTACGATATAATGAGCGCAAAGTTCCCTGAGTATAAAGGACTTGACTTACCAAAAGTTGCTGAAGAAATTCTTAACTATTGGAAAGAGGATGAGATTTTTGAAAAAAGTATGAGTTCACGAGAAGGTGCTAAACCTTTTGTGTTTTTTGAAGGACCACCTTCGGCTAATGGCCTCCCGGGAATTCACCACGTGATGGCGCGTTCTATTAAAGATATTTTTTGCCGATATAAAACTCAAAAAGGATTTCAGGTTAAAAGAAAAGCAGGTTGGGACACTCATGGGCTGCCAATAGAACTTGGTGTTGAGAAAGAACTTGGAATTACCAAAGAAGATATAGGAACTAAGATCAGTGTAGAAAAGTACAATGAAGCTTGTAAAAATGCAGTGATGCGTTATACAGGTATTTGGAATGATCTTACCGAAAAAATGGGATATTGGGTAGATATGGAAGATCCATATATCACCTACAAATCCAAATACATGGAAACCGTTTGGTGGTTGCTTTCTGAAATATATAAGAAAGGCCTTATATATAAGGGCTATACCATTCAGCCTTATTCCCCAAAAGCGGGAACAGGATTGAGTTCACACGAACTGAATCAGCCAGGAACATACCAAGATGTTACAGATACTACGGTAACTGCAATGTTCAAGGTGAAACCAGAAACCTTACCAGATTTTCTTTCAGAAATATCAAATGAGATCTACCTTACTGCATGGACTACCACACCGTGGACCTTGCCATCTAACACCGCACTTACAGTTGGGCCTAAAATAGATTATACGTTAGTTTCCACCTATAACCAATATACCTTTTTACCTATAAACATTATTCTAGCAAGTAGTCTTGTTGCAAAGCAATTCGATAAGAAATTTGTAAAGGTTGAAAATAAAGAAGCTTTAGCACCTTATAAACAAGGAGATAAAATTCCTTATTTCGTGGGGAATACTTTTAAAGGAGCAGACCTTGTTGGTATAAGATATGAGCAATTATTACAGTATGCCTTGCCTTATGAGAATGCAGAAAATGCATTTAGGGTGATCGCTGGAGATTTTGTTACTACAGAAGATGGAACCGGAATCGTGCATACAGCTCCAACCTTTGGAGCAGATGATGCCATGGTTGCTAAACAAGCAGTTCCAGAAGTGCCGCCATTATTGGTAAAGGACAAAAATGATAATTTGGTTCCTTTAGTAGATCTTCAAGGGAAGTTTAGAGAAGAACTTGGCGAGCTTGGTGGGAAATATGTGAAGAATGAATATTATGATGATGGTGAAGCACCAGAAAGATCTGTAGATGTAGAGATCGCTATTCAACTAAAAGAAGACAACCGTGCTTTTAAAGTTGAAAAATATGTGCACAGTTATCCAAATTGCTGGAGAACAGATAAGCCTATTTTATACTACCCAATGGATTCTTGGTTCATTAAGGTGACCGAATTTAAGGATAGAATGTTTGAATTAAACCAGACCATTAACTGGAAACCAAAAGCTACTGGAGAAGGAAGATTTGGAAACTGGTTAGCCAATGCAAACGACTGGAACTTGTCCAGAAGTAGATATTGGGGTGTGCCATTGCCTATCTGGAGAACAGAAGACGGGAAAGAGGAAATAATGGTAGGTTCTATTGCAGAACTAAAAGCAGAAATGAGCAAGGCTATTGAAGCTGGACTTATGACCAAAGATATTTTTGCTGAATTTGAAGTGGATAATTTCTCTGATGAGAATTACGAGTTGGTAGATCTTCATAAGAATGTCGTAGATACCATTACTTTGGTTTCAGCTTCAGGAAAACCAATGAAACGAGAAGCAGACCTTATAGATGTTTGGTTCGATTCAGGTTCTATGCCCTACGCACAATGGCATTATCCTTTCGAGAATAAGGAAATGGTAGAAAACGGCGAGAGAAAGGCCGATTTCATCGCAGAAGGAGTAGATCAAACTCGGGGTTGGTTCTATACTCTTCACGCTATAGCCACGATGATCTTTGACGACGTTGCCTATAAGAACGTTGTTTCTAATGGCTTGGTGTTAGACAAGAATGGACAAAAAATGTCTAAACGTCTTGGAAATGCTGTAGATCCATTCGAGACTTTGGCAGCTTTTGGGCCAGATGCCACAAGATGGTACATGATCTCTAATGCAAACCCATGGGATAATTTAAAGTTTGATATTGAAGGTATTGCAGAGGTAAGCAGAAAATTCTTTGGGACTCTTTATAACACCTATTCTTTCTTTGTTTTGTATGCTAATTTGGATAGCTTCAGCTATAAAGAGGAAGATGTGCCAATGAAAGATCGTCCGGAGATTGACCGTTGGATACTTTCAGAATTGCATACACTCATTGAAAAAGTTGACAAATTCTATGGAGAATATGAGCCAACTAGAGCTACGAGAGCAATTTCAGAATTTGTTCAGGAAAACTTGAGTAACTGGTTTGTAAGACTAAGTAGAAGAAGATTTTGGAAAGGAGATTACGAGCAAGATAAAATTTCGGCATATCAAACATTATACACTTGTTTATTGACGGTTGCCAAATTAGGATCGCCAGTAGCGCCATTTTTTATGGATAAGCTTTATAAAGATCTAAATGAAGTTTCAGGAAAAGAGCAATTCTCTTCGGTCCATTTAGCAGACTTTCCTGTTTTTGATAAATCTATTATCGATGAAGCATTAGAGCATAAAATGCAAAAAGCGCAAACAATTTCATCTTTGGTGCTTTCATTACGTAAGAAAGAAATGATCAAGGTTCGTCAGCCATTGCAACGCATCATGATCCCAATACTAGACCCGAAACAAAAAGAGGAGATATTAGCCGTTGAAGACCTTATTAAATCTGAAGTAAATGTAAAATCTATAGAACTAATAGATGATGCTTCCGGATTATTAATAAAACAAGCGAAACCTAATTTTAAAGTTCTTGGGCCTAGGTATGGTAAGGATATGAAAGCAGTAGTTGAGGTTATTAACAATTTTACTGTAAAAGACATAGAAACTGTTGATAGAGAAGGTGAAATTACTGTTGAAATTAACGGAAAAATGATTAATTTGGCATCCACAGATGTTATTATAACATCACAGGATATAGAGGGCTGGTTAGTTGCCAGTAGCGGAAATATCACCGTGGCTTTAGACGTGAGCATTTCTGAAGAATTGAAAAAAGAAGGAATTGCTCGGGAATTGGTAAATAGAATTCAGAATTTAAGAAAAGATTCAGGCTTAGAAGTTACCGATACCATAGATGTGACCCTACTTAGAGATGGCATTGTCGAGGATGCTGTACAACAAAATATGAAGTATATTAAAAACGAGACGCTCACTGCAAATCTCGAGTTTGCAGATGTAATTGAAGTCGGAACGGAAATAGAATTCGACGATATAGTTACTAAACTGAGTATCAAAAAACATTAAGCCCATGTCAACAGAAATTAAAGAACGTTACAGCGATGCCGATTTGGCAGAATTCAAGACCTTGATTTTGGGAAAGATCTATAAGGCACAAGAGCAATTAGATCTTTACAAAAGCGCGTATATGAATGATGGTAACAATGGTACCGACGATACGTCTCCTACTTTTAAAGCTTTTGAAGAAGGAAGTGAAACATTAAGCAAGGAAGCGAATTCACAATTGGCTATTAGACAAGAAAAATTCCTAAGGGACCTTAAAAACGCTTTAGTGCGTATTGAAAGTAAAACCTATGGAATTTGTAGAGTTACCGGTAAATTGATCGCAAAAGAACGTCTTAAATTGGTTCCACATGCTACTTTAAGTATTGAAGCCAAAAACCTGCAACACTAGGTTACAGATTTCTAAAAAAAAATAAAACGCTCCGGTTAATGTTTTACATTAGCTTGGAGCGTTTTTTGTATTAAACTCGTTATGAAATTTCAACTAACTTTTTTAATTTTCTTACTTAGCCTTTCCGCTTCTGCTCAAAAAGACACTTCAAAACAATTAGATGCAAAGGAGATTAAAAGTATATATATAGATACCGATGAGGTTTTTAAGATCATTATAAAAACCACAACAAATAGCGATCTAATTTCTATTTCAAGTCATTCTGAAGGAGAATATTTTAATGATATCGCTTTAGACACAGAGGTGAGAGCAAACTCTATTTATCTAACTACCAAATTTCGTGAGATCTTAAAAAGTGGTTTTGATAAGTTGAGCGCGCATAAAGTGTTTTCATTAGAGATAACCTTAGAGATCCCTGAAGAATTGCAGGTTTTTGTAAAATCAAATATAGCATCGGTAGAAGCTGAAGGAGATTATGATTTTATTCAAGTCCAATTGAATTCAGGATATTGTAATCTTTATAATTTTATTGGCAACGCACTAGTTAACACTTATAATGGAGCAATAACAATACAAACTACAGATGCAACCGTATCTGCTTCTTCTAGAAATGGAAAAGTTATTCTACCATCAGATTTTAGTGGAAAAAATGTAATAAAAGCCACCTCTATCAATGGAGATATTAGAATAGTAGAAAACTAAATAATAGTAGTATTTTTGACCCGATTTAATTCAATCAATACATGTCTTTAAAAAAAGCTTCTCTAATTATAATTTTGATCCTCTTAATAGATCAGATCTCTAAAATATATATTAAAACTAGCTTCGTTTTAGGAGAAGAAATTAAGGTGCTAGACTGGTTTAGTATCCTATTTGTAGAAAATGAAGGTATGGCTTGGGGAGCTAAGATCCCAGGAGAATATGGAAAATTATTGCTTACGCTCTTTAGATTAGGAGCTATAGTTGGGATTGGGTATTGGTTATGGGATTCTGTTAGAAATAATGGCTCCCGTATTTTGATTACTGCTATCGCATGTATCTTTGCAGGTGCTTTTGGGAATATAATAGATTCTGTTTTCTATGGACTTATCTTCGACGATAGTTATGGCCATGTAGCACAATTTTTACCTGAAGCGGGTGGTTATGGCACATTATTTCACGGAAAGGTGGTAGACATGCTTTATTTCCCTTTATATGAGGGGGTATTGCCGACCTGGCTTCCAATTTGGGGTGGAGATTATTTTTCTTTTTTCGATCCTGTATTTAATATTGCAGATACAGCAATAAGTGTTGGGGTGGGGTTATTATTGTTTTTTAATAAAAAGGCATTCCCTAAAAAGGAAAATGAAGAAGTAGGGCATTCTTCTTAAGCAACATTAGCAACTCTGTCGAATATTTTTTCGAACTTCTTTAATTCTATTGGCTTTATCAAATAATCTGTAACTAGATTAAAAGATTTTGCTCTCTCAAGATCTCTTGGATCTATAGAAGAGGATACAACATAAAGAGTGATCTTTTTGTCGAATTGGTTTTTGATCTTAATAAACTCTCCTAAGAACTCCCATCCATCCATTACAGGCATGTTTAGGTCTAAGAAAATGATATCCGGTAACTTTTCTTCAGTCATATTGGTTAGAATGATCTTGAAGTAATCCAAGGCTTCCAAGCCATTCTTGAAGATCAATAAATTTTCAGATAATTTTTTAATTTCGATGATTTTTCGAACTAAGTTCACGTATATTTTATCATCATCAATAATACACGCTAGCTCCATTTTTTGCCCCATTAAGATCTAGAATTTAATTTTAAACGTTGTTCCAATATTCACAGTACTGGTAACAGAAATAGACCCTCCCATCGTTTCCACCTGATTTTTGGTGATAAACAAGCCTATGCCCTTTGCATCTGGATTACGATGAAATGTTTTATACATACCAAACATTTTATCGCCATATTGGTCCAGATCTATACCAATCCCATTATCGCTTATCTCTATAAAATTCTGGTCGTTAACAGAGTAGGTCTGTATAAAAATAACAGGGACTCTTCCAGGTTGTTTATATCGAATAGCATTAGTTATTAAATTTAGTAAAATACTTTCCAAGTACTCAGGAATATATGAAATTTCTTTTAGAGCCTTAAATTCTGCTATTATTTTGGCACTTTCCCTGTTAATTAATGAAGAAACTGAAGAAATAACAATATCTAAAGATTGCTTGAAAGAAACAAGAGTACGCTCTTTCTTCAAAAGATTTTGATGCGAAACCATATCATTTAATCTAGAAATAGCAACATCTAGATTTTCTGAAATATCCTCAACATTTTCAATAAGATCAATTTTATCTTGTGTGTTTTTTGCTTCATTCAGCAATTGCACCACCAAACTTAAATTACTGCTATGCGATCTTAAATTATGAGATACCACGTGCGCAAAATTGAACAATCTGGAATTTTGTGCAGCAATGATATCTAAGGAATTCTGCAAATTAAGCTCATTGCTTTTATTTTCATCTATATTTTGTAATACTCCTCGAATCCCAATAATTTGTTGCTCCTCATTATAAACAGGTTTCCCGGTAGCTTGCACCCAGAATTCGCGTCCATAAAGGGTTACCATTTTAAGCTCTGTCTTAAAGGGGATCCCGTATTTCTCACATTTTTCAAAAATAGAATTTGCCTGTTCTTGATGCTCGGGAGCATAAAATTGTAATCTTTTATCGTAGTCTGGATTAAAATCCTTTGGGCAGTCCAATATCTTTTTGGTAACATCGTCCCAATAAATGGATTTGGTGGTGATATCTATATACCATCCGCCGGTCGTGGTCATTTCAGCCGTTTCCCGATAATAGAAGAAATTCTCCTCTATAGTATATTGGTCTCTTTTGGATTGATGGATATTTACAAATAGCAACACCGCAGTTTCTATATTGTTGCTGTCTTTCCTTTTCAAATTCCGGCACTCAAACCATCTAAATTTATCATTCTTGAGCTTCAATCTAATTTCCTGATTTAGATCTTCAGAGCCTAAAGTTAGATTTTCAAAAGCAACCCTATAATCATACCGGTAGTCCTTGTGAAGGACGTTGGTCATAAAATGTTCAAATAGGGATTCGTCAGTGGGAGGTGTGCCAACCAAAGCTTCAAAATGATCGGACCAGCTAATTTCTTTTGTGAGAAGATTAATCTTCCAATAGGCAATGTCAAAATCTTCTAAAATATTATTTAGCTGAAGGTCGTTGAGCATTAATTATCAATCTAGGTAGTTAAATGTAAGCCAATGTTAAAAGTTAAGCAAATATAGGCGGTTATTTTTTAAAAAACATACGTTTTATGGGGTGTAACACAGTAATCTAATGCAATATCGCTAATTTCTAGCTCTGGGATCATATTTTCAGGTTCAAAAAATGAAACTCCAACTTTTATAACATCTGGTTTGCAGGAAGCAAGGAAGATATCATAAAAGCCTTTCCCGTAACCCAATCTATGCCCATTTAGGTCGAAAGCCAATAATGGTACAAAAACCACATCTATTTTTTCTGAAGGAATCTCTATTCCATCAACAGGTTCAGGAATATTCCATTTATTCTTCCTTATAACGGTCGTGTCTGTTAGTAAAAAATTGTGCAGTTTTCTTGTATTAAAAATGCTTTTTGAAAGGATTACATTTTTATCTTTTCCCTGTAAAATGTGAAGAATGAATTCGGTATCAATCTCTTTCTTTTCAGTAATACTTAGAAATAAATGATAGTATTCCAGATCCCAAACAGGTAATTCAAGCAATTTGTTTGCGATCTCAAGACTAAACTCTTCAATTTGATCTGGCGTCAATTCATTCCTCTTTGACTCATATTTTTTGCGCAGCTTATTCTTCATCGGGTAATCTAGACGGGATTGATAAATTGAAAATCGCATCTCCTTGATATACAATTGGAGATTCGTTCACATTAATTATATATCCTGTATGGGTTGCAGTTACTTTATGCCTGAATTTCCCATAAGGATCTGTTATAGTAGCTATATATTCTCCTTTTTCTACATGCTTACCACAAGCTATTTTTACATGAATTAATCCGCTATATTTTGCACGCATCCATGTACTGTTTTCAACAACAATACTATCCAAAGGTGGATCCTCGCTGATAAAACGAGGTTTTAGCATTCCCATATTTTTAAGAACTCTCATAGTCCCATCTACTCCAAACTTTGCGATAACTTTATTACTGTCCAAGGATTTTCCTCCTTCAAATAGTAACACGGTTTTCCCTAATCGTTTGCAAGTTTCTCTATATGATTTCCCAATAGTTTTGGAGTAATAGGTAAAGGGTGCGTTGAAAATTTTAGAGTATTTCTTCCCTTCTTCATCGTCTTTTTGAATTCTCACTTGTGCTGCATTAAATCTACTTGCTCCACCGGTATGAAAATCCATACAGAAATCTGCAACAGGAAGTATTTTTTGCACGAACTGATATGCAAACCTGCTTGCTAATGAGCCATTTTTAGTTCCAGGAAAAACTCTGTTAAGATCCCTGCCATCAGGAAATTCACGAGAAAGATTTAAAAATCCAAATACATTTACAATAGGAATACAAATAATAGTACCTATAACCGGTTTATTAATCCCTTTAGAAATTAGCTGGCGCACAATTTCTACTCCATTTATCTCATCACCATGTATCCCTGCTGTAATTAGAATAACAGGACCTGGTTTTTTAGAACGTTCTATAATTACAGGAACCTCTACAGAAGTAGTGGTGTATAATTTAGCCATGTTGAGGTTGATAACAGCACCTTGACCAGGCAAAATTTTCTTCCCTAAAATTTCTAAAACATTGTTTTTATCTATATGAGCCATATTTACGAATGTCTTTCTATGTATCTAATTATAGATTTTGCGATATCTTTCCCTGTAGCGGCTTCTATCCCTTCCAATCCAGGAGACGAATTTACTTCTAATATAAGTGGTCCTCTAGAACTTTGCAACATATCTACTCCCGCAACTCCCAAGCCCATTGCTTTAGCAGCTTTTATAGCAGTAGCTTCTTCCTCATCTGTAAGTTCTATAATGCTCGCGGTTCCTCCTCTGTGAAGGTTAGATCTAAATTCTCCTACTTTTCCCTGACGTTTCATAGCGCCTACAACTTGTCCGTCTACCACCAAGGCCCTGATATCTGCGCCGCCTGCTTCTTTAATAAATTCCTGAACAATGACTCTTGCCTGTAACCCGTTGAATGCTTCTATTACAGATTCTGCTGCATTTTGGGTTTCTGCTAAAACTACTCCCAAACCTTGGGTTCCTTCCAATAACTTTATAATTAAAGGAGCGCCTCCTACATGAGCGATCACTTCTCCCACATCTTTAGAGTAGTTAGTAAAAATTGTTTTTGGCAATCCCAATCTGGCTCGGGATAAAATTTGTAGACTTCTTAGCTTATCTCTGCTGCGCATTAAAGATTGACCCGTGGTAGTTGTAAAAACACCATTCATTTCGAACTGGCGAACTACTGCTGTGCCATAAAAAGTAATGGATGCACCAATCCTAGGAATCACAGCATCTGTTTCTCCTAAAATTTTCCCTTTGTAAAAAATATAAGGTTTCTTTTTTTCAATAATTAGATCACATTTAAGAGGATCTATGACCTCTACATGATGACCTCTTTTTTTGGCAGCTTCAACAAGTCTCCTAGTAGAATAAAGACTGCTATTTCTTGACAGTATTTTTATGTTCATTTAATTTTCAAATTATAGGAGACATCTGTTAACTCTGGGTCAACAATAAATTTTTTAGTAAGGAATTTTCTGCCTATCAATACGGGGTAACGCATTTCTTGCCGAGCAGACAAAGAAAGTGAAATTTTATAAAGCTTATCAAAAATTTTAATAGTGGATTGTACTTGGAATCGCTTCTGGATGATACCGTTACTGCTTTTTACAAAAACGATATCATAATCCTTAAAAATGATCTCTGTTCCATTATAAAGCGGATGTTCTTCATCTAAAAAAGTACAGTGTAGTGCATCATCTTGTTCCACAATATTGTTACAATGGATAGAGGAAGTGTATGCTCCTGTATCAATTTTTATTGCGATATTTTCCATTTTTAACATTGGAAAATCGGCTTTATCAAATTTTCCTATTATTCTTTTCTCCATGGCTGCAAGTTACTAAATTGATTAATGCGATTTTTTAAGGTTTAGAATATCCATTTGTAAAAAAAAAGAAGCTTCTGAAGTAAGGCGATTTGAATTGGAATGTATTTCAGAAACCCAGAAAAATTTAACATTTATGAGAACCTAAAGTTTAATGCTCCCGGGAATATGTAATATATTTGAAAAAATGGAAACAACTCCTTTAAAAATACAAATACAAACACTCCCCGACAGTCCGGGGGTCTATCAATATTACGATAAGAATGGCAGAATCCTTTATGTAGGGAAAGCTAAGAACCTCAAAAAAAGGGTTTCCTCTTACTTCACAAAATCTCATGATAGCCATAGGATAGATGTGATGGTAAAGAAGATCCATGATATTAAACATATTGTGGTGAACTCTGAAACCGATGCGTTGTTGTTGGAGAACAATCTTATTAAGAAATATCAGCCTCGATTTAATGTGATGCTGAAAGACGGTAAGACCTATCCGTGGATCTGTATTAAAAATGAGCGATTTCCTCGAGTGTTTCCCACAAGAAGGTTAATAAAAGATGGTAGCGAATATTATGGTCCTTTTACAAGTTTTAAAACGGTAAATACCTTATTAGATCTTATTAAAGGCTTATACCAGTTGAGAACCTGTAATTATGATCTCGCTGAAGAAAAAATAAGAAACGGAAAATATAAAGTTTGTTTAGAATACCATTTAGGAAATTGTAAAGGCCCGTGCGAAGGACTGCAGGAAGAAAAGAAATACAACCAAAATATAGAAGCGATACGGAATATCGTAAAAGGTAATTTTAAAGATTCATTACAGCTATTTCATCTTCAAATGAAAGAGCATGCTGAAAAGATGGAGTTTGAAGATGCCCAAAGGATTAAGGAAAAGATCCATGTTTTGGAGAATTATCAGTCTAAATCTACCGTTGTAAATCCTAAGATCAATAATGTAGATGTATTCTCTATTGTGAGTGATGAAGGATATGGGTATGTAAATTTCTTACAGATCTCCCATGGTTCTATCATTCGTTCTCATACAATAGAGATGAAGAAAAAACTGGATGAGACAGATAAAGAGTTACTGGAGCTTGGAATAATTGAAATAAGACAACGCTTTAGCTCTATGTCCAGAGAAATATATGTTCCTTTTAAGGTAGATGTTGGGGAAGAAATAAGAATCACTGTGCCTAAATTAGGAGATAAAAAGAGTATTATAGACCTTTCTCATAGAAATGCACGGTATTACAGGCAGGAACAATTCAAACAAATGAAAATTGTAGATCCAGACAGGCATGTGAATAGGATCATGGCACAGATGAAAGAGGATTTGCGCCTAAGTGTAGAGCCTAGACACATAGAATGTTTCGACAACTCCAATATTCAGGGAACCAATCCAGTGGCAGCCTGTGTGGTTTTTAAGAATGGAAAACCAAGCAAAAAAGATTATCGTAAATTCAATATAAAGACTGTAGAAGGGCCAGATGATTTTGCTTCTATGGAAGAAGTTGTATTCCGAAGATACAAACGCTTGCTTAATGAAGAAGAACCCTTACCGCAACTAATAATTGTAGATGGAGGAAAAGGCCAACTTTCTTCAGGGTTAAAGGCTTTAGATGATTTAGGCTTAAGAGGTAAGATTGCGATCATTGGGATAGCCAAGAGATTGGAAGAATTATATTATCCTGGAGATTCTATTCCGCTGTATCTAGATAAAAAATCTGAAACTTTAAAGATCATTCAGCAATTGCGAAATGAAGCGCATAGATTTGGAATTACTTTTCACCGAAATAAGCGAAGTAGTGAGGCTTTAAACACAGAGTTAGAATCTATAAATGGGATTGGAGATAAGACCGTTGTAGAATTATTGAAGCATTTTAGGTCGCTTAAAAGAGTAAAAGAAGCTACCTTAGAAGAATTAGCGCCCGTAATTGGACTTTCCAAGGCGAGTATTATCTATAATAAATATCATCCCGAATAAATGAAAAATCTCCTATTACTTATCAGCCTTTTACTTTTCTTTTCTGGGTTTGGCCAGGAAAAGGAAGAGGAAAAAGTAGGATTGGTATTAAGTGGAGGAGGAGCCAAAGGCCTTGCGCATATTGGAGCTTTAAAGGTAATTGAGGAAGCAGGGATTAAGATAGATTATATTGGAGGGAGTAGTATGGGTGCCATAATTGGCGCATTGTATGCTTCAGGATATACGGCTAATCAACTAGATTCCATTTTTCATGAGATCAATTTCAATATCTTAATCCAAGATGATATTCCACGTAGTTCAAAGACTTTTTACGAAAAGGAAGATACCGAGAAATATGCATTGACCTTACCCTTCAATAATTTTAAGATCTCTTTTCCATCAGGACTTTCGAAAGGACAAAATATTTATAATCTGATGTCTAAGCTTACACTCCATTTAGGAGACGTAAGAGATTTCAGTAAACTACCAATTCCTTTTTTTTGCATTGCGGCAGATATTGAAACCGGGGAGCAAGTGATATTGGAAAGTGGATCCCTGGCAAAAGCAGTTTCAGCAAGCGGCGCCATTCCTTCTGTTTTTAGTCCGGTGAATATTGATGGTAAAATTTTGACGGATGGAGGAGTAGTTAATAATTATCCTGTGGCCGAATTAAGAAAACGAGGTGCAGATATAGTAATTGGCGTAGATGTGCAGGATAGTCTGGTAAATAGGGAAGAGTTAAAGAATGTATTTGAAATCCTTACCCAGATAAATAATTTCAGAACTATCGCTCATATGGAGGAAAATAGAGCATTAACAGATATCTATATCAAGCCAAATATAAAAGGTTTTAGTGTGCTTTCTTTTGAAAAAGGCTCGGCGATTATAGATTCTGGAGAAGTAGCTGCAAGAAATAAATTGAAAGAATTAAAGCTGATAGGAGCTCAACACAAATTTGAAACAGTTTCTAGAATAAAAATCAAACCTTTGGATAGTATTAATATTAGCTCCCTTAGTATTAAAGGAAACAACAGTTATCCTCGAGCTTATATTTTGGGGAAACTGAATTTAAAATACGATTCCAAATATACGATAGCCGATTTGTACGATGGAATAAATAAGCTTTCTGCCACCGGTAACTTTAATACAATAAATTATAATATAAATACAAAAGCAGATTCCTATAACCTGAATTTGCAGTTGGAGGAAAGCCAGAACAAGTCATTTTTAAGGCTCGCTTTACACTACGATAATCTTTATAAAAGCGGTGCTTTAATAAATTTAACCAGAAAGAGTTCTTTGGTTACAAATGATGTAACCTCACTGGATGTTGTTTTAGGAGATAATTTCAGATATAATTTTCAATATTATATAGATAAAGGATATTATTGGAGTTTTGGAGTAAATTCCAGATATAACAGCTTTAATAAAGGAGTTCCGTTTGATTTTGTTGATGCGAATGCCGATGTAGATGGTATTGGAATTAATAAGATCGAGGTAGATTATCAGGATTATACCAATCAACTTTACATAGAAACCCAGTTTCAACAAGTATTATCTTTTGGAGTGGGCCTCGAGCATAAATATCTTAAAGTTACAACAGAGACTTTAGGAGATCTTTCTATAAGCGGTAATCCCAATGGAACTTTTGAAAAAAGCAATTATTACAGCAGCTTTGGCTATTTAAAACTGGACAGTTTTGACAATAAGTATTTTCCTACCAAAGGGGTTTACTTTGAAGGGGACTTTCACCTTTATTTATTCTCCTCAGATTATAATAATGACTTTAATGAATTCTCCATAGCCAAAGGAGCAGTGGGTTATGTTTTTAGTCCTTTTAATAAATTCACAACCAAAATATCTTCAGAAGCAGG
>JAGXIK010000157.1 GCA_024635715.1 Gillisia sp. | reverse complement strand
GCCCAAAGCAAACACCAATATATTCATGAAGAAAGCTAAGCTCCTGTTACTGTTTATTTTAAATGTTTTATTTATTTCCTGCGGAAGCAATTCCGATAAAAATAAAAGTGATTTTTCTCTCAGTTTTGTGAGTTCTAAAGCCGAATTTGAGTTAGGTGAAACAGTAAAAGTGAGTATTCAGAATCCTAAAAACAAAAAAATAGATTCTACTTCCTTTTATTTTCAAGACCAATTATTGGGAACTGCAACAGCTGCTCCCGAATTAGAAATTCCTTTAAATTTTGAAAAACTGGGAAATCAGAAGATCAACGCAATTGTTTTTTCTGAAGGAGCAATAGACAGTCTTCAAATTGACTTTAAAATTTTTAATAATACTGCCCCTGAGATATACACCTATAAAATTATAAACACCTACCCTCACGATGTGGGAGCATATACTCAAGGCTTAGAGTTTTTTAATGATACTTTATATGAAAGTACGGGTCAATATGGTACTTCTTCACTAAGAAAAACAAATTTTAAAACTGGTGAGGTTTTCCAAAAAATAGAATTATCTGAGGAATATTTCGGAGAAGGCTTATCTATTCTTAATGGAAATATTTATCAACTTACATGGAAAGAAGGAGAAGGATTTATTTACAATCTGGAAGATCTCAAAAAGACAGGGACTTTCAACTATAATAATAGTAAAGAAGGCTGGGGTTTATGCAATGATGGTAAACAATTCTACAAGAGCGACGGAACCGAAAAGATCTGGATCTTAAATTCAGAAACTCTAGCTGAAGAAACTTTTATACAACCCACGACAAATAAGTCCATCTCTACACAATTAAATGAATTGGAATGGGTAGAAGGAAAAATTTACGCAAACACCTATCAAAAAGATGGGGTTGCTATTATTAATCCCAAAAATGGGGCTATAGAGGGAATTATTAATTTTAAAGGCTTAAGAGATAAGGTAAGCCAGCATCCTGAGTTAGATGTTTTGAATGGGATCGCATATAATCCTAATACTAAGAAATTGTATGTGACTGGGAAGAACTGGGATAAATTATTTGAAATTGAAATAATTAAAAAATGAGTGGTACTCCCGAAATCTTTGAGAAAATTATCACTGTAAAAGCATCAGATCTAGATGAATTGAAGCATGTAAATAACGTTCAATATGTCCAATGGATCCAGGATATTGCAAAAGAGCATTGGGAAAAACGAGCTTCAGAAGAAATATTGAACACTTATTTCTGGGTAGTGATTCGTCATGAGATAGATTATAAAAAACAAGCTTTCTTGGATGATGAATTAATAATTCAAACTTTTGTAGGCGAACATACTCATGTAACCTCACAAAGATTGGTAAACATCATAATTAAGGAAACTAATGAAGTGCTGGTAAAAGCCAAGTCCACTTGGTGTTTAATGGATTATAAAACCAAAAAACCCGTAAAGATCTCCCAAGAGATGGTACGGGTTTTTTATATGTAAGCTCTACAGAAGGCTTTTCTATAAAGTTTTAGCAACCTTATCTACCGCTGCTATAGTTTTATCCAGATCTTCATAAGATAAAGCTTCAGTTATAAACCAAGTCTCAAATGCACTCGGTGCAATATAGACTCCTTCAGCTAGCAGACCGTGAAAAAATTCTTTAAAGATATGGTTATTAGCATTCGCTGCCGAGGCAAAATCTGTTACCGGAGTTTCAGAAAAATGAATTGAGATCATTGATCCTATTCTATTTATAGTATGCGGAACATTGTTAGATTTTAAAACTGCATCGAAGCCTTCGTGCAAGTAGGCAGTTTTCTCATCTATACTTTTAAAGATCTCTCTCTTGCTATCCAATTCTTCTAGCATTGCCAAACCAGCAGCCATTGCCAAAGGATTTCCGCTTAAGGTCCCAGCTTGATACACTGGGCCAATAGGTGCCAAATAATCCATGATCTCTGCTCTGGCTGCAAAAGCACCAACTGGTAATCCACCTCCAATTACTTTACCAAAAGTTACTATATCTGCGCGTACGTCCAGTCTTTCCTGAACTCCACCTGGAGCCAATCTAAACCCGGTCATTACCTCATCAAAAACCAATAAGATATCATTCTCATCACACAACCTACGTAATCCCTCTAAGAAACCATTTCTTGGAGGAATACAGCCCATATTTCCAGCTACAGGCTCCAAAATAATACATGCAATTTCTCCCTGATTCAATTCTACAAGATTTCTAACATCATCAATGTCATTATAAGTAGCAAGCAAGGTGTCTTTGGCTGTACCTGCAGTCACACCTGGACTATTAGGAGTTCCAAAAGTTACGGCACCACTCCCCGCTTGTATTAAAAATGAATCACTATGACCATGGTAACAACCAGCAAATTTTATAATCTTTTCTTTCCCTGAAAACCCACGCGCCAATCTCACGGCGCTCATACAGGCCTCTGTTCCGGAATTTACAAATCTTATCTTATCTATATTGGGAACCATTTTTACTGCCAGTTCAGCAATCTTGGTTTCAATCTCTGTTGGAGTTCCAAAAGAAGTTCCTTTTTTCGCCTTTTCAATAACTGCATCTACCACTGGTTTAAAAGCATGACCAAGAATCATAGGCCCCCAAGAATTAATATAATCTATATACTTGTTTCCGTCTTCATCATATAAATAAGCACCTTCAGCTTTTTCAATAAAAATTGGAGTTCCCCCAACTGCGGTAAATGCTCGAACTGGAGAATTTACTCCTCCCGGTATTACTTTTTGTGCATCCTCAAATAATGCACTACTTCTTTTATAATTCATAATATAATTTCAATTTACACTTATTTCAAAATCAATTCCTGCCCAATAGAAATATTGTTATTAGATAAATTATTGATCTTTTGTAAGTCCTCTACGCTAATATTATTTCGTTTTGAAATAGAATATAAGGTATCTCCTTTTTGTACTATATAATAATTAGACCCATTTGCCTCAACAGCCACTTGTCTTCTTTCCCTTCTGTTGATTTTACCCAAAACTTCACTATCAAATCTATCTAGATTATACCGTTCTATTATTTCTATTAGCTTTTTAGGATACAATCTATCTGTGGCATACCCAGCAGCCCGAAGTCCTTTTGCCCAGGCTTCATAATCATCGGGATCCAAATCAAAAAGATCTGCATAACGCCTGCGCTGGCTTAAGAATAAAGAATGATCACGATAAGAATATTTAGGATCGTTATATTTTCGGAAGCATTCCTGAGATCTATCATCATCATGATACACCTTATCACCTTCCCAATCATGGCATTTTATTCCAAAATGATTATTAGCCCTTCTGGTGAGATCGCCTCTTCCAGCCCCAGATTCCAAAATTCCTTGAGCCAAAGTAATACTTGCCGGGATCTTATAAAGCCTCATTTCTTCTTGAGCAACCTCATAAAAGTTAGCTACATACTCTTCAACGACATTTGCATAGGAGCCTCTGGGAGCACTTTCTGGTTTAGAAGAAATCTGGTCATCCCTTTTAGGATAAACTTCTTTTTTCTCTTCATTTTTATGTGAAACAAGCTTTTTTTTACTTCCACAAGAAGCTAGAAAGAGTAAAAGGAAGAGCCCTACAAAAAGCTTATGAAGTTTTATTTTATACATCTAGTAACGGAAGATTTTTTTTGATCAATAATTCATTCATTCCGGGGATACCTTGAAGACCTCCAGTATGAATGGCTAAAATACGAGAATTTTGAGGGAATTTAGAATTTTCTATCATATTGATAATCCCATATAACATCTTTCCTGTATAAACGGGATCGAGAGTAATCTCGTATTTTTTCTTGAACTGATTTATAAAATGTATCAACTTAGAATCCACTTTTGCGTAGCCTCCAAAATGATAGTCGGTTACTAAGCTCCAATTATTTTGTGTCGAATATTTTTTTATTTCTGAAGAGACCCAATCTCCTTTAAGTGCTGGAAATCCTAAAATTTGTTGATTGGGCTTTGAGGCATTTATAATTCCCGCAATCGTACCACCTGTACCAATAGAACAACAGATATAATCGAACTCCTTATCCTCCTCGTTTAAAATTTCTTCACAACCTTTTATCGCCAAAGAATTTGTTCCCCCTTCTGGAAGGAGATAAAAATCTCCAAATTCTGCCTTCAAATTCTCGATAAAATCTGGATCTTCTTTACTTCTATAAGTTTCTCTGGAAATAAAATGAAGTTGCATTCCGTGAGCTATTGCATATTTTAAGGTATCATTAGTAGCCAAGGTTTTCTTTATATCCTTCCCTAGCTCTTCTCCTCTAATTATTCCTATCGTCTTTAAACCATATTTCTTACCTGCAGCAGCGGTTGCGGCAATATGGTTAGAATAAGCCCCGCCAAAGGTCAGGAGTGTTGCGGAGTTGCTTTTTATAGCTTCAGAGATATTATATTTTAATTTTCTGAATTTATTTCCTGAAACAAAAGGATCTATCAGGTCTTCTCTTTTTATATGCAATGAAATGTTGGAAGGTTTAAAATGAGCAACCAGTTGATTGGTTGAAAAAGTAAAATTAAAATCGGCTTCCTGCATCATTCTGCAAAGATTCAAAAAATGCATTCAGAAAATATAAAAAACGAGTATCAATTTTTGAAGGATCAAAGATAATTCAGGAAACCCCAAAATCTTCTGTCTTTTATATAGTTCATATTCAACTCATTCCTATAAGCCTCCTTTTCAAAAGATATATTCCGGTAGGCTAAAAATTTATTTTTATACTGAAGAAATCTGACACCATATTCTATCCCGTACCACACATAGAAAAACACGAGAAGCATTTCTGCTTGCTGCTTTAAATGGATCTTTTCATGATTTAGTAAGACAGGATCATTTTTAAAACTTTTATCTTTCAAAATAACAAATGGCCATAGGCTAATCCCATTAAAACCTTTAGCTAGTAGAAATTTGTTTACCAGAACAATCATTGGCGAAAGTTAAGAATTTGTATTTTTGTGATATGAATAATTTTTCAAAAAAGATTCCTTTAGAGGAAGGTGATTTCTATATAACACCAGAAGGCTACAGGTGTTTTACAGAGCAATACCATTTAAAAAGAGGGTATTGCTGTGAGAGTGGTTGTAGGCATTGCCCTTACGGGTATAATAAGAAAACAAACTCCCAATAACTAAATAATACTTCCTTCAAAAGAAGCCTGCACAAAAAATCAATTTAAAATAGCGCATTAATGAATTTTAAAGATCTTATCCTACAGGGAATTCCTTCAACATTACCAGAGCAAAGAACTTATGATCCATCTATAAATCATGCCCCTAAGAGAAAAGAAATTTTAAATGCTGAAGAAAAAAATCTTGCTTTAAGAAATGCATTACGATATTTTGAACCAGAACATCACTCCATTTTAATAGAAGAATTCAAAGAAGAATTGGAAACCTACGGAAGGATCTATATGTTTAGATTTAAACCGACTTACGATATTTATGCAAGACCGGTAGAAGAATATCCAGGACCTTGCTTACAGGCGAGAGCTATTATGCTAATGATACAGAATAACTTGGATCCAAAAGTTGCTCAACACCCTGAAGAATTGATCACTTATGGTGGAAATGGTGCCGTATTCCAAAACTGGGCGCAATATTTATTGGTGATGAAGTATTTGGCACAAATGGAAGATGACCAGACCTTGGTTATTTATTCCGGACATCCAATGGGGTTATTTCCTTCCAACAAAAATGCTCCACGCGTGGTAGTAACCAACGGAATGATGATTCCAAATTATTCCCAACCAGATCACTGGGAAAAATTCAATGCACTGGGCGTAACTCAGTATGGCCAAATGACTGCCGGAAGCTATATGTATATTGGACCACAAGGTATTGTTCATGGAACTACTATCACCGTGTTAAATGCAGGTAGAAAAATAGCCAAGAACAAGGAAGATCTTGCTGGTAAACTTTTTATTACCTCTGGTTTAGGAGGAATGAGTGGCGCACAGCCAAAAGCAGGAAATATCGCAGGCTGTATCACCGTTTGTGCTGAAATAAATCCGAAAGCGGTTCATACTCGTCATTCTCAAGGATGGGTAGATGAAGTTTTTACAGATCTAAAAGAATTAACTAAAAGAGTAAACCTAGCTAAGCAAAATAAAGAAGTGGTTTCCATCGCATATCAAGGGAATATTGTAGACCTATGGGAGCATTTTGATAAAGAGAATCTTTTTATAG
The DNA here is from genome assembly GCA_024635715.1 of Gillisia sp. GTDB lineage: Bacteria > Bacteroidota > Bacteroidia > Flavobacteriales > Flavobacteriaceae > Gillisia. The sequence goes on along the minus strand of JAGXIK010000157.1, from coordinate 42 downwards.
AATTAGGAAGTGATCAAACTTCACTACATAATCCATGGGCTG
>JAGXIK010000032.1 GCA_024635715.1 Gillisia sp. | reverse complement strand
AGGTTGGAAGTTTGCGCAGTACGAATTGCAAGGAGTGCCAGTAAGAATTGCTATAGGGCCTAAGGACCTTGAGAAGGGGAGTGTAGAGCTTGCGAGAAGAGATACTTTAACTAAAGAGTTTGTCTCTCAAGAAAATGTAGTGGAGAAAGTGAAAGGTCTAATGATCGAAATTCAGGAAAACCTTCATAAACGAGCTAGAGATTATAGAGATTCTCATATTACAGAGGTAGATACTTTTGAAGAGTTTAAAGAAGTTTTGAAAACCAAAGGAGGGTTTATTTCTGCTCATTGGGATGGAACTTCAGAAACAGAATTGAAGATCAAAGATAAAACCAAGGCGACAATTAGATGTATTCCTATGAATCAAAAACAAGAAGAAGGGAAGTGTATTTTCACAGGAAATCCTTCATCTCAGCGTGTGTTATTTGCTAAAGCGTATTAAGGCGAGCTAATTTGTTGCTTTATTAAAAATTTTTATTCATTTTTTTAGAATAAAAGAAGGTGGCTAGAAATGAGTAAAATTTGATGCGGAAAGGCTAAGTCACTAGGAATTAGAGGGGTTGTTGAAATTTTGAAAGATTGAATTTGTCGAGGTAAAAGAAAGGGCAGATTATTTTCAGAAAAATATAGATCAACATTTGCGTCATTAAAAAATAGTTGTATTTTTGCATCCGCATTAAAGCAAAAACTGGTCCGTTCGTCTAGGGGTTAGGACGCATGGTTTTCATCCATGTAACAGGGGTTCGATTCCCCTACGGACTACAAAGCAATTATAGAATTGCAAGGCTTATAGAAATATAAGTTGATCTGTTGGAAAGCAGGTGTTTTTTGAAACAATAATGGTCCGTTCGTCTAGGGGTTAGGACGCATGGTTTTCATCCATGTAACAGGGGTTCGATTCCCCTACGGACTACTTTAAAAATAATTAAATACATTAGTAATGGCAAATCATAAGTCAGCGTTAAAAAGAATTCGTAGCAATGAGACTAAGCGTCTTAGAAATCGCTACCAACATAAAACTACCAGAAACGCTATTAAAAAGTTGCGTGAAGCAGACAAAAAGGATGCTGAAACATTATATCCTTCTGTAGCTTCAATGATCGACAAGTTAGCGAAGAACAACATCATACATGACAATAAAGCGGCAAATTTAAAGTCGAAATTGTCTAAGCACGTAGCTGCACTATAATATATAGTTAGTGTTTAATATTTTTAGAAACTGTTGAAAATGAAAATTTTCAGCAGTTTTTTTGTTCTATAAATTCTTTGAAAAATTTTCTACGGATTGTCCGCTTCGGTGACAAGAATCACTTTTAACTAGCAATATTCAGCTTTTTCGTCATGCTGAACTTGTTTCAGCATCCCACTAAGTCGAGAGGAGACCCTGAATACTCCCGATGTCTCGGGACAGGGTGACGCACTTTTCAAGTCCTTTGTGTATGAAAAAAATATATATTACTTTTTGAGAAGATTAATCTCGAAGCTGTTTTCTTTTGTTTTGTTTTGAAACTTAATTGGAGATAAACTGAGTATTTAGATTCTCAATATATTTAAGCACCTCTTCTCTCCCAAGATCATTTGTAGAGCTAGTGATAAAATGCACTGGCATTTCTTCCCAGATTTCCAACATCTTTTCCTTATAAGTTTCTACGTTTCTTGTTAAAGCATTTGGCTTAAGCTTGTCGGCTTTGGTGAAGATAATACAGAAAGGAATTCCGTGTTCTCCTAGCCATTGCATAAATTCTAGATCTATAGGTTGAGGATTGTGCCTGCTATCAATAAGAACAAAAGCACAAAGCATTTGTTCCCTTTGCTCAAAATATTGAGTAATAAATTTCTGGAAGGTCTTTTTGATGGATTTAGAAACTCGTGCATATCCATAACCAGGTAGATCTACTAAATGCCAGTCTTTATTGATTAAAAAATGGTTGATTAGTTGAGTTTTTCCTGGTCTTCCAGATGTTTTTGCAAGACTTTTTCTGGCAGTAAGCATATTAATGAGCGAAGATTTCCCCACATTACTCCTACCAATAAATGCATATTCTGGCAATTTACTGTTTGGACATTTTGCAACATCACTGTTGCTTACTACAAACTCAGAAGATTTTATTATCATTATTTAAATCTTAGAAAGATCTCTTTTGAAGCCATTCAAACAATAGCTCATTAAAAGTGTCTGGGTGTTCCATCATCGCTGCATGCCCACATTGATCTATCCAATAAAGGTCAGAATCTGGTAGCAACTTATTAAAGTCTTTTGCAACGTCTGGCGGAGTTACATTATCATTTCTGCCCCAAATAATACAGGTAGGCGTATCCATTTTTGGAAGATCCTTGGCCATATTATGGCGAATGGCACTTTTAGCAATGGCTAATGTCTTTACCAGTTTATTTCTATCGCCAACAGTATAATACACCTCGTCTATAATTTCTTTAGTGGCAACTTCAGGGTCATAAAAAACGTTTTGCGCTTTCTTTTTGATAAATTCATAATCCCCGCGTCTAGGATAACTTTCACCCATGGCATTTTCATAAAGACCAGAACTTCCAGTAATAACTAAACCTTTTACTAATTCAGGATACATCTTTGTGCAAAGGAGGGCAATATGACCACCTAGAGAATTCCCAAGAAGAATTACTTCAGAATACCCCTTGAATTCAATAAAATCTTTAAGATATTTAGCAAAGGTCCCTACGCTTGTCTTTAATAGTGACATATTGTAAAGAGGTAATTCTGGAATTAGAATCTTATAGCCTCTTTCCGGGAAATAATTCACAACGCCATCAAAATTACTTAGGCCACCCATGAGTCCGTGTAAAATTACTATTGGTGTTCCTTCTCCTTTTTCTAGGTAAGTAAACTTTCCTTCTTGCTGTAAATCGTGTTCCATGAATGCCATTTGCAATTAGCAATCGCAAATATAGCGATTTCAGTACAAGTATAATCATTTTTACTTAATACACAGCTTTATTACACAATGCTTTTATGGTTTAAAAACACAAATTATTCCTATTAAAATTTGCTTAAAATATCATAAAAAAACCAAGAGTCTGAAACATAATGAACTAGCTCTATTTAGAAGTGTTTCAGCACAATAGGTGGAAAAACTTATCAACAAAGTGGTAGAAAGTGGTAAAATGTGGTAATAATTTCAATATATTTGACTCTATAAAGTTATTGAGTGGTAAATCTAATTGGAACATATGAATGTAAAGTAGACGCTAAAGGGCGTCTTATGGTTCCGGCAGCTTTAAAAAAGCAGCTGACTCCGGTATTGCAGGAAGGTTTTGTTCTGAAAAGATCTGTTTTTCAGCCTTGTTTGGAATTATATCCGATGGAGGAATGGAATGAAATGATGAAAAAGATCAATGGTTTAAACCGATTCAAGAAGAAGAATAATGACTTTATACGAAGATTTACAGCTGGTGTTAAAACTGTGGAAGTAGATGCAAATGGACGTTTATTGATCCCTAAAGATCTTTTTGGCTTCGCCGAAATGGATAAGGAGATCGTTCTTTCTTCTGCAATTAACATTATTGAGATCTGGGATAAAGATAAATATGAAAACACCATAGGTGCTGATGCCGAAGATTTTGCAGATCTGGCTGAAGAGGTTATGGGTAACGATGATTTTAATGGAATATCATAATCCTGTCTTACTAAAAGAATCTGTGGATGGTTTAAATATTAAGCCAGACGGAGTATATGTAGATGTGACTTTTGGGGGTGGCGGTCATTCCCATGAGATATTAAGTAGACTTGGGGAGAAAGGAAAATTATTTGCTTTTGATCAAGATGAAGATGCTTTAGAAAATGCTATAGACGATCCTCGCTTTACTTTGATAAATGAGAATTTTAGATTCATAAAGCGCTTTTTGAGATTCCACGGAATAAAAAAAGTAGATGGAATTCTTGGGGATTTTGGTGTTTCTTCTCATCAGTTTAATGTTGCAGAGCGTGGTTTTTCAACCAGATTCGAGGCTAAGTTGGATATGAGGATGAGTCAGAAAAGCAGTTTGAGCGCTTTTGAAGTGATCAACGACTACGATCATGGACAGCTTAAAAAATTATTCTTTGAATATGCCGATCTAAGAAATGCTTCAAAAATAGCTTCAGAAATAATTAAGGCTAGAGAAGTTGCTCCAATTGAGAGCGGCGATCAATTAAAAGAAGTACTAAAGCCTTTCCTTTTTAAGGAAAAGGAACATAAAATATTAGCTCAGATCTATCAGGCAATTCGCATAGAGGTGAATCAAGAGATAGAGGTTCTTAAGGAATTTTTATTACAAACCGAGGAGTTGCTAGATAAAGGAGGAAGAATAAGTCTTATTTCCTATCACTCATTGGAAGATAGATTGGTAAAACGATATATAAGAAGTGGGCTTTTTGAAGGCGAACCTGAAAAAGATTTTTACGGGAATATATCTGTTCCGTTTAAAAAAGTAAAAGGATTAATAGTTCCTTCTGCAGATGAGATCTACAAAAACAATAGAGCTCGAAGCGCAAAATTAAGAATAGCAGTAAAGTTATAATGCTGATTTATTTCAGAAGAAATTTATAGCAAGATAGGGATGACAAAGAAGATGTATAACATATTGAAAGCAGATTTCTTAATTAGTAATGATGCTGTTAAGAACTGGCGATTTATTGTGTTCTGTACACTTCTTGCAATTATAATGATCGCCTGTTCGCATAGTGCCGAGCGCAAGGTTCATAATATAGCTAGGTTAAATACAGAAGTGCGGGAATTGCGTAGCGAATTTGTTGATATGCGTTCTGCCTTAATGAAACTTAAAATGGAATCTACCATTACCAATAAAATGGCTGCAAGAGGAGTAAAACCTTCGGAAACACCGCCTTATAAAATAAAAATTAATATAACAGACTAAGTAAAGCTTTGGCAACTAACGAAAAGCACATATTAAACCGATTGTACTTTGTAGCGGGATGTATGTTCATCTTTGCGGTGGCGGTAGCTGTGCAGTTGCTTAATATTCAGTTTGTAGAAGGGGATAAATATAAGCAGCTATCTGAAGAGAGAACTTTAAAGAATTTTACCATTCCAGCAAATCGTGGAAATTTATACGATGCTAATGGGAATTTATTGGCTACTTCTATACCTAACTACGATATACGATTTGATGCGGTTACGGTGTCCGATAAAAATTTTGAAGAAAATATAGCTCCTCTTTCTAAAGAGCTCTATAAAATGTTTGGCAAAAGTGCTGCCTATTGGTCATTAACACTTCGAACAGCCAGAGTTAATAAACAGCGTTATTTTTTGATCGCAAGAAATTTAGGCTATTCAGATTATATAAAAGTAAAAAATTTCCCTCTTTTTAAGCTAGGTACTTATAAAGGTGGGATGATCGTAGAGCAAAGAACAGTACGGGAGCATCCCCTTGGAGAAATGGCTGCGAGAACCGTTGGATACGAACGAAAAGACAAACAAGGATATTATACCAGAGTAGGTTTGGAAGGGGCTTTTGGGCCATTTCTAGAAGGAACCGATGGGCATAGATTAAAACAAAAAATCGCGAAAGGGCAATGGAAACCTATAAGTGATAATAATGAAGTAGAGCCAAAAGACGGGTATGATGTAATTTCTACTATAGATGTAAATATTCAGGATATAGCGCATCACGCGCTATTAGCTCAGTTAGAGAAATATGAAGCAGATCATGGAACTGTGGTGGTTATGGAAACCAAAACAGGGGAGATCAAAGCGATCTCGAATCTTGGAAGAACATCTGCAGGAACTTATTTTGAAAAGTTAAACTATGCAGTTGGAGAAACACATGAGCCGGGTTCGACATTTAAGTTAATGGCTTTAGTTGTTGCTTTAGAAGATAAGGTGATAGATACCAGTACGATTGTAGACACCGAAAATGGGATTATGAGTGTGCGTGGTTATAAGGTAAGGGATTCTCATCGTGGAGGATATGGTAAAATTTCCGCAGCTAAAGCTTTTGAGGTTTCTTCTAATGTTGGTGTGGTAAAACTTATTTATGATAATTATAAGGAAAATCCACAAAAATTTGTTGATGGTCTAAATAGAATGCACTTAAATGAAAAATTGGGGATTTCTATTAAGGGAGAAGGTGAACCATATATTCCAAAGCCAGGTGATAAAAAATGGTCTGGTCTTTCTTTGGCTTGGATGGCTTATGGGTATGGAAGTATTCAAATAACACCTCTACAAACCTTAGCTTTTTATAATGCGATTGCTAATAATGGTGTATTAGTAAAACCTCGTTTTATAAAGGAAGTGCGAGAATGGGATAAGGTGATCGAGAAAAATGAATTAACAATATTAGATCCTTCAATCTGTTCTCAAGAAACGGTAAATAAGGTAAAAGCAATGATGGAGAATGTAGTGGTGCGAGGTACTGCTAAAAGTTTATACTCTCCTAACTTCTCTATGGCCGGTAAAACAGGAACTGCTCAAACCGAATATTGGATGGAGGGCTGGAATTCCAATCCTCGATATATTTCTTCTTTTGTAGGTTATTTCCCTGCTGATAATCCAAAGTATACCAGCATAGTTGTAATACACAAGCCTAATAGTAAAATTGGTATTTATGGTGCAGATGTTAGTGGCCCTGTCTTTAAAAGAATTGCTCAAAAAATATATACAGATACTCCTATTGAAGATGAACTGGAATCATTGAATATAGAAAATGATAAGATCTCAGGAGACTTTGAAAAATATTATGCAACAGCACAAAGCACTAAAAAGTTAATGCCAAATGTTGTTGGAATGCCTGCAATGGATGCTCTTTCACTATTAGAGAATTTAGGTCTATCAGTTAGAATAAATGGAGAGGGAAAGGTTAAAAATCAATCTATTCCTGCAGGACAAAAAATTAAAAATAATCAACAAGTAGCACTTAGTTTAAGTTGAAGATATTAAAAGACATATTATATAAAGTTCCTATGGAAGCCGTAATTGGCAATACCGGGGTAACGGTGGGTTCCATTCATTTTGATTCTAGAAAAGTAGAATTGAATGATGTATTTGTTGCTGTAAAGGGAACTCTTTCAGATGGGCATCAGTTTATAACTACCGCGGTTAATCAAGGCGCGCTAGCGGTTATCTGCCAGGAAATGCCAGAGCAAATTGTAAACGGAGTTACTTATGTGCAAGTTGCAAACTCTCAAAGAGCATTGGCAATTATGGCGGCTAATTATTACGATTCGCCTTCAGAAAATTTAAAATTAGTAGGAGTTACAGGGACCAATGGTAAAACAACTGTTGCAACCTTATTATATCATTTGTTCAGCAAAGCAGGCTTTAAAGTCGGTTTGCTTTCTACTGTGAATATCATGGTGGGAGAAAAAACCTATGCTGCTTCTCATACAACCCCAGATTCATTGACGATCAATTCTTATTTGAAACTCATGAATGACGAAGGTGTAGAATATTGCTTTATGGAAGTGAGTTCTCATGGGATCGCGCAGGATAGAACTACGGGTCTAAAGTTTGCTGGCGGAATTTTTACCAACCTATCACATGATCATTTAGATTATCATAAAACATTTGCAGAGTACCGAGATGTGAAAAAATTGTTTTTCGATCAGTTACCTGCATCTGCTTTTGCTTTGGTGAATGCAGATGATAAAAATGGAGCAGTAATGCTTCAGAATACAAAAGCTGAAAAGCAAACCTATGCATTAAAAACCTATGCAGATTTTAATGCAAAGATCTTAGAAAATCAATTCAGCGGATTGTTGCTGAAGATAAATGGAGATGAAGTTTGGACCAAGTTGATCGGGAATTTTAATGCCTACAACATTCTTGCAATCTATGCAGCAGGGAGTTTATTAGGATTAGAAAAACTAGAAAACTTAAGACTTATAAGTGAATTGAATTCTGTAAGTGGAAGATTTCAGTATGTAGTTTCCGATAAAAAGATAACTGCGATCGTGGATTACGCACATACTCCAGATGCATTAAAAAATGTATTAGAAACTATTAATGCTATTCGTACAAAGAACGAAGAACTGATTACAGTTGTTGGCTGCGGTGGAGATCGCGACAAAACAAAAAGGCCTAAAATGGGAAATATTGCTGCAGCACTAAGCACCAAAGTGATTTTTACCAGCGATAACCCACGAACCGAAGATCCCGAAGAAATATTGAAAGATGTAGAAGCAGGGGTAGATCCTTTGGATTTTAAGAAAACAATGACGGTGGTAAATAGAAATCAGGCAATTAAGACCGCTTGTCAATTAGCAAATCCAAATGATATTATTCTAATTGCAGGAAAGGGTCATGAAACTTACCAAGATGTTAAAGGTGTAAAATCTGATTTTGATGATTATAAAATTGTAAACGAATATTTAAGCCAACTAGAAAAATAGTAATTCCCCTCTAGAAGTAAGGGATTAGAAGAAAAGATATGTTATACTATTTGTTTGATTTTTTAGATAAGCAATACCAAATTCCTGGTGCAGGTCTGTTTGAATTTATTTCATTCCGTTCTGCCATGGCTATTATCTTGTCATTGGCGATATCTACCATATATGGAAAAAAGATCATCAATTATCTTTTGAAAAAACAAGTAGGAGAAAGTGTTCGTGATCTTGGTTTAAAAGGGCAGAGTGAAAAAGCTGGGACTCCTACTATGGGAGGATTAATTATAATTATCTCCACACTTATCCCGGTCTTGTTATTTGCGAAACTAGATAACATCTATGTTATTTTATTAATAGTGACTACTCTTTGGATGGGGACTATTGGTTTTATAGACGATTATATAAAAACCTTTAAAAAAGATAAGGAAGGTTTAAAAGGGATATTTAAAGTACTAGGGCAAGTTGGTCTTGGACTTATCGTAGGTGGAACAATGTATCTGCACCCAGCAATTACAATTAAGGAGGATGTTAATGTCCCTTCCTTTAATATTGAACAAGTTGAAACCAACGAGCAGGAAATCACCTCTGGAGCTGAAGAGAAATCTACTACTACAACTATTCCGTTTGTAAAGAATAATGAATTCGATTATGCAAGCTTGATCAGTTGGATCAATCCATCACTAGTGAATTATGCTTGGTTGATCTTTATCCCAATTGTGATATTTATTGTAACAGCCGTTTCCAATGGAGCCAATTTAACAGACGGGATAGATGGACTTGCCGCCGGCTCTTCCGCGATTATCGTCCTTACTTTGGGGATCTTTGCATGGGTTTCTGGTAACATCATATTTTCAGACTATCTCAATATTATGTATATCCCGCGATCTGGGGAGATGACCATATTCATAACCGCTTTTGCAGGATCTTTAGTTGGTTTCTTATGGTACAATACCTACCCAGCTCAAGTATTTATGGGAGATACGGGAAGTTTAACCATTGGAGGGATCATTGCCGTAATTGCTATAGCAACCAGAAAAGAGTTATTAATCCCGATTTTATGCGGAATATTTCTATTGGAAAACCTTTCGGTAGTTATGCAAGTTGGTTGGTTTAAGATCACTAAAAGAAAATATGGAGAAGGTAGAAGGATATTTTTAATGTCTCCATTGCATCATCATTATCAGAAGAAAGGTTTACATGAAAGCAAGATCGTAGTTCGATTTTGGATCGTTGGGATTTTCCTTGCGATCGTAACCATTATTACTTTGAAAGTTAGATAACATGAGCAAAAACAAAAAAATAGCAATTCTGGGAGGCGGAGAAAGCGGTGTTGGTACTGCGATTCTTGCGCTTAAGCAGGGCTATGATGTTTTTGTGTCAGATTTTGGAAAAGTAAAAGATAAATATAAAGCAGAGCTTGAAAAATTAGGAGTAGACTGGGAAGAAGCTGGACATACAGAATCCAAGATCATGGATGCTTCAGTAGTTATGAAAAGCCCGGGTATTCCAGATAACGCAGCTTTGGTTAAAAAAATCAAGGAACAGGGAATACCTGTGATTTCTGAAATTGAATTTGCTGCTGAATATACTTCAGCAAAAATAATAGGCATTACTGGTAGTAATGGAAAAACCACCATTACCAAATGGATCTATCATATTCTGAAGCATGCGGGATTGAATGTATCTATGGCTGGAAATGTAGGAGATAGTTTTGCTAAACAAGTAGCTGGAGATCCTGTAGATTATTTCGTATTGGAGCTGAGCAGTTTTCAGTTGGACGGGATAGTGAATTTTAGACCAGATATCGCTGTGCTTGCCAATATCACTCCAGATCATTTGGATAGATATAATTACAATTTAGATGAATACGTAGCATCAAAATTCAGAATCACTGAAAATCAGACTGAAGACGATTTCTTTATTTATGATGCTGATGACGAAATAATTTCAAAATGGCTTAAAGCCAATTCAGTAAAAGCTCAAATGATTCCTTTTTCACTTCAGAAAAAATTAGAAATGGGAGCCTATTTAGAAGATAACAATATTAAAATAAACCTCAACAACACCCAATTTATTATGCCAAATAACGCATTAGCACTAGAAGGTAAACACAATACTAAGAATGCCATGGCTGCCTCCACGGTTTCTCAATTATTAAGAATTAGAAAAGAGACCATTCGCGCAAGTATGGAAAATTTTCAAGGGGTAGAACACCGATTGGAAAAAGTACTTAAGATCAATAATGTAATGTACGTGAACGATTCTAAGGCAACAAATACCAATGCTACTTACTATGCTTTAGAAAGCATGGAAGGTGAAACTGTTTGGATCGTTGGAGGTGTGGACAAAGGAAATGTGTACTCAGAATTGTTGCCTTTGGTAAATGAAAAGGTAAAAGCAATTATTTGTTTAGGAGTAGATAATTCTAAGATATTTGAGGCTTTCGGGAATTGTGTAGATACCATTGTAGAAACACATTCTATGAAAGAAGCTGTTGGAATGGCGTATAAATTAGCTGAAAGAGGAAATACGGTTTTGCTTTCTCCTGCCTGTGCAAGTTTCGATCTTTTCGAAAACTATGAGGATAGAGGGAGACAGTTCAAGGATTCTGTAAGAAATTTATAATAAATAATAAGACTTAGATCTGAATGAACAACTTGTTTTCAAATATAAAAGGTGATAAAGTTATTTGGGCTACCACCGCTTTGCTGGCGATCTTTTCGTTTTTGCCGGTGTATAGCGCGAGTAGTAACCTAGCCTATTTATATGGAGATGGAAGTACAAGTAGCTACCTGGTGGTTCATTTTTTTCATCTTGTTTTAGGATTTTGTGTGTTGTTTGCATTCCATAAAATACCTTATCATTATTTTAAAGGGCTTTCAATACTAATGCTGCCAGTGGTCGTGGTATTGTTAGTATATACTATTTTTCAGGGAACAACTATAGATGGTGCGTATGCCAGCAGGTGGATACAAATACCCGTGGTGGGAGTTACTTTTCAATCCTCTACACTAGCTGCTGTGGTTCTTATGATCTATGTTGCAAGGTATCTTTCCAGAATTACTGAAAAAGAAGTGACTTTTAAGGAGACTATTCTTCCGCTATGGATGCCAGTATTTGTGGTTCTAGCTCTTATTTTGCCAGCTAACTTTTCTACCACAGCGATCATTTTTACAATGGTGATCATGTTGGTTTTTCTTGGTGGCTATCCCTTAAAATATTTAGGAATTATAGTAGGAACAGGCTTATTATTGCTTACTATGTTCATATTGACAGCAAAAGCATTTCCAGGACTATTACCAAATAGGGTAGATACTTGGGCGAGTAGAATAGAGAGTTTTACTAATGATGAAGATACTGAGGCAGATTACCAAATAGAGAGAGCAAAAACTGCTATTGCCACAGGAGGAATTACGGGTGAAGGTATTGGAAAGAGTATTCAGAGGAACTTTTTGCCACAATCTTCTTCAGATTTTATCTATGCGATCATAGTTGAAGAAATGGGGTTAATTGGTGGCTTTGCAGTTATGGGGGCTTATTTAATGCTGTTGTTTAGAATAGTAATTGTGGCAACAAAAGCCAATACCATTTTCGGAAAGCTATTGGTTATAGGGGTTGGATTGCCTATTGTATTCCAAGCCATGGTAAATATGGCGGTTGCGGTAGAATTATTCCCTGTAACAGGACAAACTTTACCACTCGTTAGTAGTGGAGGAACATCAATTTGGATGACTTGCCTTGCATTGGGAATTGTGTTGAGTGTAAGTGCTAAAAGGGAAGAAGAAATTAAATTATCTGAAGAATCTAATAGAGAAAGAGAAGAAGAAAATCCTTTGGACATTTTAAGCGAAGCTATATGAAGGAGCAATTAAAAGTGATAATATCTGGTGGAGGTACAGGAGGACATATTTATCCTGCAATCTCTATTGCAGATGAAATTAAAAGACGCTATCCATCTGCTGAGATCCTTTTTGTGGGAGCAAAAGATAGAATGGAAATGGATAAGGTACCGCAAGCCGGTTATAAAATTAAAGGACTTTGGATTTCTGGGATCGATAGAAGTTTAACCAAAAGAAATTTAAGCTTTCCGTTTAAGGTAATTAGTAGCCTTTGGGAGTCTAGAAAGATCCTCAAAAAATTTAAACCAGATGTGGTTATTGGAACCGGTGGTTTTGCAAGCGGGCCTTTGCTGAAAGCTGCAAATTTTATGAATATTCACACTTTAATTCAGGAGCAGAATTCCTATCCGGGAATCACGAATAGATTGCTAGGTAAAAATGCAGATGCTATTTGTACCGCGTATGATAATCTGGAAAGTTATTTTCCATTAGAAAAAACAATTAAAACAGGGAATCCCGTAAGACAGGATATTCTGAATATTAAAGATAAGAGAGAAGAAGCACAGTTGTTCTTTAAGTTGAAAAAGAACCGAAAAACATTATTGGTTTTAGGAGGCAGTTTGGGAGCAAGAAGAATAAACCAGTTAATGGAAGCCTTTGCAGCTATTTTTGAAAAAAAGGAGATCCAACTTATCTGGCAAACTGGTTCTTTATATTACGAGGAGTATAAGGAATACGATAGCGAGTATGTGCAAACCCATGCTTATTTGAGTAGAATGGATCTTGCTTATGCTGCAGCAGATGTTATTGTTTCTCGTGCAGGGGCAATTAGTGTTTCAGAATTATGTATCGTTGGAAAACCGGTATTATTTATTCCGTCTCCCAATGTTGCTGAAAACCATCAGGCGAAAAATGCTTTGACGGTGGCAAATGAAGCTGCAGCCTATGTGTTGGATGAAAAGGATTTGGCGAAGGATTTTTCTGAAACTATTATGTTGATCTTAGAATCTGAAAAAGTGCAGAAAAATCTATCAGAAAACATTAAAAAATTGGCATTACCGGGAGCAACAGTTGCTATAGTAGATGTCGTGGAAAAAATTATAAATACCCAGGAAGTATAAATTAATGGATCATTTTAAAAACATAGAAAATCTTTATTTTATCGGCATTGGCGGAATAGGAATGAGCGCGTTAGCGAGATATTTCAATTCTCTTGGAAAGCAAGTTGCCGGCTACGATAAAACTTCTACTGTTCTAACAAGAGCATTAGAAGAAGAAGGGATTCAGGTTTTTTATAAAGATGAAATTGAGCTCATTCCAGATAGCTTCAGAGATACTGAAAACACCTTAATTGTTTATACTCCTGCAATTCCTAAGGATAGCAAGCAACATAATTATTTTATTCAGAAAGAATTTCAGCTTAAAAAGAGAGCCGTGGTTTTGGGTATGATCACTCAAGGGGTATTTACTTTAGCAGTGGCAGGAACACATGGTAAAACTACTACAACTGCTATTTTAGGACATTTATTAAAGGAAACTGGCGCTAAAGTCACTGCTTTTCTTGGTGGGATAAGTGAAGATATCCAGAGCAACCTTATTCTTAATGGGAATGAAGTGATGGTAGTGGAGGCAGATGAATTTGACAGATCATTTTTGAATTTATCTCCAAATATTGCCGCGATCACTTCCATGGATGCCGACCACCTAGACATTTATGGATCTCCAGAAAAATTAATTGAATCTTTTAATGATTTCGCAGCTTTAATACCGGAGAACGGTACCCTTTTTGTAAAGAATGGACTGCCACTTAAAGGTGTCACTATTGGAATTGAAGACAACGCAGATTATTCTGCTCAAAATATTACAGTAAAGAACGGAACTTATCATTTCGATCTGATTACCCCAACACAAATTATAGAAGGTTTAAAGTTTAGCCTCCCAGGCAAACACAATTTATTAAATGCTATAACTGCTCTGGCGATTGCCATTCATTTTGGATCCCCAACCAATGAACTCGCCAGAGCATTATATAGCTTTAAAGGTGTAAAACGCCGATTTACGTACAGATTAAAAACTCCAGATCGTGTTTTAATAGACGATTATGCACATCATCCGGCAGAAATTGCCGCCGTGCATCAAGCTGTTAGAGAAATGCATCCCGGTAAAAAGGTGATAGCAGTTTTTCAGCCGCACTTATTTAGCCGAACTAAAGATTTCGCTGATGATTTTGCGGAAAGCTTAAGTAAGTTCGATGAGGTAAGATTATTAGATATTTATCCTGCGAGGGAACTACCAATGGAAGGAGTGACTTCTAAATGGTTATTGGATAAAATTAAGAATCAGAATAAAAAATTAATAGATAAAGATCAGATTATAAACGAGTTAAATCTTTCGGAAAGCCCTGTTGTTGTTATGATGGGCGCAGGAGATATTGGAGAAGAGATCATTAAAGTTGAAAAATATTTTAAGAATGAAAATTAACTTCAATTACATAAAAGGCATTTTATTATTGGTCTTGATCATCTTCTTTTATGGTTTTGCTGAAAAGAGAAATAATGATAGGAAATTGGAAAAAATTGAAGTACAATTCACCCAATTTGAAAACCTATATGTGTCCGAAGAATCGGTTAATAAATTGTTAATACAAAATAACATAGAGGTCTCAAGTATAGGTAAAGAAACTTTAGATTTGAATAGGGTAGAAGTGCTGTTGAACAAACACGAGATGATAGAAAATGCAGAAGTGTTTCTAACTTTAGATGGAATTTTAAAAGCCAAAATAAGTCAACGCCGCCCTATCGGTAGAGTTTTGGGGAATAATGGGTTTTATTTAGATAGATTAGGCAAAAAGATGCCGCTCTCTAAAAGTTATTCTGCCAGAGTTCCGGTTCTTGTTAATATGAAGGAAATGGATATTGTAGATGCCTTTCCGCTAGTAGATTATATTAACAAAGACCAATTTTTGACTGAACATATTACGTCTATCACTCTGTTGAATGGTGGATATTATCAAATAGAATTAAGACAAACAAATTTCAATATTTTCTTCGGAAAAGTGGACCGAATAGATGAGAAATTCAACAATTTTAAAGCCTTTTATAAAAAAGGACTTAAAGACGATTTATTAAACACTTACAAAATGGTGGATCTACAATTTGGAAATCAGGTTGTTTGCACTAAAAAATAAGGGATGGAACACAACGAAATTGCAGTAGGGCTGGATATTGGAACCACGAAGATCGTGGCCATGATTGGGCGGAAGAATGAGTACGGGAAAATGGAGATCATAGGGATTGGAAAATCTAAGAGTTTAGGTGTCCACCGTGGGGTTGTGAATAATATTACCCAAACTATTCAATCAATTCAGCAAGCGATACAGGAAGCAGAAGCAGATTCAGGATTAAAAATAGAAGAAGTAGTAGTTGGAATTGCAGGACAACATATCCGTAGTTTACAACATAGCGATTATATCACCCGTCCAAATCCGGATGAGGTAATAGATAGCGACGATATTTATACACTTTGCAACCAGGTACATAAACTGGTAATGTTGCCAGGAGAAGAGATCATCCATGTCTTGCCACAGGAATTTAAAGTAGACGGGCAGGCAGAGATCAAGGAGCCAATAGGAATGTATGGTGGAAGATTAGAAGCTAATTTCCATGTAGTTGTTGGTCAGGTTTCTTCTATTAGAAATATTGGGCGTTGTGTTAAAAGTGCAGGTTTGGAACTTTCTGCAGTAACTCTGGAACCTTTGGCATCTGCAAATGCAGTGTTGAGTCAGGAAGAAAAAGAAGCCGGTGTTGCTCTTATCGATATAGGAGGTGGAACTACAGATCTTGCAATTTTTAAAGATGGTATTATTCGTCATACGGCGGTGATCCCATTTGGAGGAAATGTAATTACAGAGGATATTAAAGAAGGCTGTTCTATTATAGAAAAGCAGGCAGAGTTATTGAAGATCAAATTTGGATCGGCTTGGCCAGGAGAGAACAAGGATAACGAGATTGTTTCTATTCCGGGATTACGCGGAAGAGAACCAAAAGAGATCACCCTTAAAAACCTTTCTAAGATCATCCATGCACGTGTAGTAGAAATTATTGAGCAAGTATATCTTGAAATTAAGAACTACGGACACGAAGAGCAGAAGAAAAAATTAATTGCCGGAATGGTAATTACAGGTGGTGGAGCACAGTTGAAGCATTTAAAGCAACTAGCAGAATATATTACCGGAATGGATACCAGAATTGGGTATCCTAATGAGCATTTGGCAGGAGATAGTGATACCGAAACTACGAGTCCGCTTTATGCCACAGCAGTAGGTTTAGTGTTGAATAGCTTAGAGCAAAAGAATGCTAAGTTTCAAAACAAGGCAGGTACGGTAGACCAAGAAGTAATTGTAGAAGAAGGAACACATTCCTTTAATAATGAAGACGAAGAGGAAGAACCTACTTCAGAAAAATCAAAAGCAGCTAAAAAGAGTGTTTTTGATAAATGGGCTGAAAAGTTCAAAGATTTTTTAGACAACGCAGAGTAAGAATATAGAACCAGTAAAAAAGGATTTATGAGCAGTACAGAATTCGGAAATATTTCATTCGATTTACCCAAAAACCAATCCAACGTGATCAAGGTTATTGGAGTAGGAGGGGGTGGTAGCAATGCCATCAATCACATGTTTCAACAAGGAATCAAGGGAGTTGATTTTATAATTTGTAATACAGATTCCCAGGCCTTGGAAAATAGCACGGTTCCAAATAAAATTCAGTTAGGTGTCCACTTAACAGAAGGTTTAGGAGCTGGAGCAGACCCAAAAGTGGGTGAAAATGCAGCTATAGAAAGTAGTGAGGAAATTAAACGCATGCTCGGTACCAATACCAAAATGGTATTTATCACCGCCGGTATGGGTGGAGGTACAGGAACAGGAGCTGCGCCTGTGATTGCCAAACAAGCCAAAGAAATGGATATCCTTACTGTTGGGATTGTAACTATTCCTTTTCAGTTTGAGGGAAAAATGCGAAACGAACAGGCTCAACTGGGAGTAGAAAACCTAAGAAGACATGTAGACTCTTTAATTGTTATAAATAATAATAAATTAAGAGAGGTTTATGGGAACCTTGGCTTTAAAGCTGGATTCTCTAAAGCAGATGAAGTATTAGCAACTGCCTCCAGAGGAATTGCAGAAGTTATTACTCATCACTATACACAAAACATCGATTTACGTGATGCTAAAACGGTTCTTAGTAATAGTGGTACTGCTATTATGGGATCTGCATCTGCATCTGGAGCAAGTAGAGCCAATGATGCGATCATCAAAGCTTTAGATTCTCCGTTGTTAAATGACAATAAAATTAAAGGAGCTCAAAATGTGTTGTTATTGATCGTTTCTGGTTCTGAAGAGATCACTATAGATGAAATTGGAGAGATCAACGATCACATTCAGAATGAAGCTGGACATAGTGCCAATATCATTATGGGAGTTGGTGAAGATGAAAGTTTAGAAGATGCAATTGCAGTAACAATTATTGCAACGGGTTTTAATGTAGAGCAGCAAAATGAAATTGTAAATACCGAAACAAAGAAGATCATCCACACCTTAGAGGATGAGCAGAAAGCGGTTCACAATTTTGGTCAGAATAAATTTCAAAGACCTGCTTTTACTGAAGAAGAACCGGTAGAAGAAAAAGAGCAAAAGATCGTTCATACTTTAGAGGAAGAAGATGATTTTAAGACTCCAGAAGTAAAAGAAGACCTATATACCCCTCCAAGCGCAAGAAACATGGATGTGGATTACGAGGAAGTGTCTTATAAGGGTGATGACTTTATAATTACAGATACTTCAGCTAAAATAAATAAACTTGAGAAGCAGGAAAAAGAAAAGTTAGAAGATGATGCTGAAGATCAGTTCATGTTCACTTTTGATTTTCCTATTAATCCAAAACAAGAGGAATCTAAGGCTGAAGAAAAGCCTCAGGGATCTTTTGAAGCAGAGAAGCCAAAAAGCCAGCGAATTATCCATGATCTTAATGATGAGAAGACTAAGGATATGGAAGTGAATGAGCCAATCGAGATCATTCCGGTAACAGAAAATTCTTCAACTGGAGAAAAGCGTTATAGTCTGGATGATTATATGGAAGTAGAGCAAATGCTTAAAAAGTCGAAACCTGTTCAGAAAAAAGTAGAAGAGGAAGAGCCTGTAGTTTTTGAGAAGAAGACAGTGGCTCCCGAACCTGCAAAGAAAAATTTATCCGACCATGATAACGATCCTTTTGACAATCCTATTTCTGAAGGTTTAATAGAAAGAGCTGCAGAGAGAAGAGCGAAAATGAAGGAGTTCAACTACAAATTTAGAAGTAATGCTGCTCAAATAGATGAAATTGAAAAGCAACCGGCATATAAACGTGCAGGCATAGATCTAGAAAATTCCAGAAAGGAAGAAGAAAAACTTTCCAGAACCACTTTGGGTGGTGATAATGACGATCTTAAGTTTAGAAGTAACAATTCGTTTCTACACGATAACGTAGACTAAGCTTAAATTTACCCCAACAATTAACCTGAAATTCCCCCACGAATTTCAGGTTTTATTTTTATATTCGCAGTCTTAATTAATACACTTAATATGAGTTTACAGGACCAGGTAATGACCGAATTGAAGGCTGCAATGCGTGCTAAAGACGCGGTT
>JAGXIK010000156.1 GCA_024635715.1 Gillisia sp. | reverse complement strand
TTTTCTGGTTGAGGCTTTTTTCTTGGGCATAAATTCTCAAAGGAGTTTGGGCAAAAATACAATTTAGCAAGATTCTAAAATAAAGAATCAGGCTTCAATATTAACAATTAGGAACTTTAACTTTTATAAACTCAAATCTAATGATTTTATTCTTTAAAATTCTGAAAGCGGTAATGCGCTTTGGAACTTTTATTAATACTTAGGTTATATGAATCTCTTATAAGCCCTTATTTGATTGCTGAAAATAAAGTGAATTAAGTATTTATTATATGATGCTTTCCAGTTCACTTTTGGATCGTTTTTTCCGCCGGATTATTTACTTAGAAGTTCATTTTAATAAGGCTAAATATTACAACTAAATCTGTTAATCAAGATTTTTACTGAATCGGTATACTAAGGATTTTTGTTGATAAAGTTCTAATAATTAATTAGATATGAAATATTTTAACTAATTTTGAAATAAAGCAATAATAGAATTCAAGTAACCATTCTCCCCAAAACGATTTTTTGTTTTAGAAATTAACCTGTTTCTCTTTTATTAGAGATCATATTATTAATTTAAATCAACGATCATGAGACAAATCAAGTATTTATTTTTAGCGATTGCGTTTTTATTTTCCTGTCAACTACTTTCTGCTCAGGAAATGAAAGCCAAGAAAATGGACAATCCGGTATGGGTAAAAATGGACTTTGTAAAATTTGAGCCAGGTAAAATGGATAAAGCAAAAGCAATCATCCATGATTATTTTTCTAAAGCAGATAAAAATGCAGGAATAACAGCTCCTACATCTTATAGTATGACTACCGGATCTTACGATATGGTGGTCATATGGGAAATGGAAGAAGGGATAGAAACCCTGAATTATGAAATGTCTCCGAACGATGTAAAATGGATTGGTGAGTTGAGTAAATTGACAGGCGGTCAGGAAATGGCTATGGAAAAACTAGATGAATTCTATTCTTACTTAGCAGATTGGAAAACGGAAATAGCCAGGAAAGAATAAGGTTTTTAAATTCAGAGTTTTTAAAAATAATCTTTTGAAGTTTAAGGCAGAGAATGATACAATTATTATGGTATAAGCCTTTGTGGTAAATTCATATTAGGACAAATGATATTTTAAAATCGGCTCAGGTTAATCCTAGAGCCGATTTTTTTATTCTATTGAATAAACTTATTTCAAGTCTGTAAAAATCTTAAAGCTGAACTAAAATTAATAAAGCCTATTTTAGTATATTGATAGTTAGTTAATTATAATTTAATTTCAATCTTTCTAAAACACCGTGCTATGTTTCTAAAACCAACCTTTGTATTAAGAAGCCTTCTCATTTGCTGCTTTCTTGGCTTGATAAATAATCAATTTGTAAATGCACAGTCTAAAGCGGCACAAATAGAAGACCTTATGAGCTTGTATACAGAATATGGGCAGTTCAATGGTTCTGTATTGGTGGCTGAAGATGGTGAAGTTATCTATAAGAACGGATTTGGAAAGGCAAATATGGAATGGGATATTCCAAATACTCCAACTACAAAGCACCGGTTGGGTTCTATCACCAAACAATTTACAGGCATGTTGATCCTTCAATTGGTTGAGGAGGGGAAATTGAAACTGGATGTTCCTATCACTAAATATTTGCCAGATTACCCGAAAGCTTCTGGAGATAAGATCACGTTACATCATTTACTTACGCATAGCTCGGGAATTCCTAATTATACTTCCTTTCCTAAATTTTTAGAGGAGACCAGCCGGGATCCTTATAATCCTAACGATTTCATCTCTCTATTTAAGGATATGGAGTTGGAATTTGTTCCCGGAGAAAAATTCGCTTATAGCAATTCAGGGTATTTTTTATTGGGGGTGATCATAGAAAAAGTTACTGGTAAATCTTATGAAGAAAACCTTCAGGAAAAGATCTTTCAGCCCTTAAATATGAATGATACAGGATTCGACAATCACGATGTAATTCTTAAAAATCGAGCTTCAGGTTATGAAAAGAGCGGAAATTCATATTCCAATGCACCTTATCTGGATATGTCTATTCCTTATGCGGCCGGATCACTTTATTCTACAGTAGAAGATCTTTATCTATGGGATAGAGCGCTTAAAAACAATAAAATACTTTCCAAGGAAAATAAAGATCTCTTATTTGCTCCGCACA
Organism: Gillisia sp.; assembly: GCA_024635715.1. Taxonomy (GTDB): domain Bacteria; phylum Bacteroidota; class Bacteroidia; order Flavobacteriales; family Flavobacteriaceae; genus Gillisia. The sequence goes on along the minus strand of JAGXIK010000156.1, from coordinate 3,751 downwards.
TTAAATCTGGAAGTGGAACCTATGGCTATGGCTGGGGAACCAATAAGATGGCTAATGGTTCAAAAGATAGTTTAGTTGTCATTGGGCATGGAGGTGGAATAAATGGCTTTAACACCCTTATCAATAGAATTCCTGCCAATCAGGAACTAGTTGTGTTGCTTAATAATACCGGCAGAACAAATCTGGGAGAAATGAGCCGAAACATTATCAAAATCCTGAACGACCTGCCTTATGATCTTCCGCAGAAATCGCTCACAAATTTTCTTATGGATGAGATCACTAAAAACGGATTGGAAGCTGGCCTTAAAGCATTTGAAAAACAAAAAGATTCTAAAGAATATATTCTGAGGGAAAATGACATGAACGCCTTGGGATATCAATTTTTACAGGCTGAAAAAATGAACGAAGCAATTGCCGTTTTTAAACTTAATGTAGCTGAATTTCCTGAATCTTCTAATGTATACGACAGTTTAGGAGAAGCATATATGGAAGCGGGAAATAAGGAGTTAGCAATTCTCAATTATAAGCGTTCTATAGAAATGGATCCTAATAATGAAAATGGGAAAGAGGTGCTCAAAAAAATTCAAGAGAATTAATAGTACACAAATTGGTTTGAAGGATTCCATTTGTAAATTAGAGTTGTCAAAAAATAGTAATACTCGCTGACTCGGTTTTTTCAATTTTTGACATTTTAAACCCTTCGATCCCGACAATTATCGAGACTCTCAGGGAGACAAAAATCACAAAACATTTTTTTAGCTATTAAAAAAATGCTTGATCAAAGCAATAAATTAAATCTTATGATAAAAACCTTACATATATGGATACTAGCTTTTCTAGTTAGTTTTCAAATAAATGCACAAGAATTCACTCCACAAGTAAAAGCTTTTATAGCCGTAGACACTTCCAGCATCGCCATTACAAATGTTACCGTGATAGATGGCACAGGCGGAGAAGTGAAAGAGGGGCAAACTATTATTATAACCAACGGAATTATTCAAGATATTGGAAATGCAATTTCTGTAGTGCTTCCTAAAAATTCTTTGATCATTAATGGGACCGGTAAAACGGTGATCCCGGGGTTGGTCATGTTACACGAACATTTATTTTATAGCAAACCTTTTGAGAATTGGTTTAGTGTGGGCCAAATGACCTTTACTTTTCCAAGATTATACATGGCGGGTGGGGTAACCACGATGCGAACTGGCGGAAGCATTCAGCCACAAACAGATCTGAATGTAAAAAAATGGATCGAAGAAGGAAAAATGACAGGTCCAAAAATGGATGTTACAGGGCCTTTTATAGAACGAGAAGGCTACGACATCCCAGAACTTGGTTTTATAGATGGCACTGCTGAGGTTGCTAAATTGGTGAACTATTGGGCGGATAAAGGCGTGACTTCCTTTAAAGTATATAACCACATTACCAAAGAAGATCTTAGAATATCTGTGGCAGAAGCTCATAAGCGCGGACTTAAAGTTACAGGGCATTTATGTTCCCTTACCTATGCAGAAGCTTCAAATCTAGGAATAGATAATCTGGAGCATGGATTTATGGCTTCCAGCGATTTTATTTCGGATAAAATGGAAGAAATATGCGATCCTTTTAAAGCGCGAAAAAGTTTGATAGATACCGATTTAAATGATCCAAAAATGGAAGAATTAATGGATCTACTAATTAAGAACAATACCACCCTAACCACAACTCCAGTGGTCTTTGAGCCATATACGGGTTATGAGGTGGTTCCTGGTGGCGGACTGAGCGCTATGATCCCGCAATTACAAGAAGACCTTCAAAATAAATACGATCGATCTGTAAATAATGATTCTACTTCCATTGCTTTATTTAAAAAAGATTTGGAATGGACCAAGCGCTTTTATGAAAAAGGAGGAAAACTGGTTGCAGGGACAGATCCTACAGGAGCGGGGAGAACCGTAGCCGGATATGCCAATCAGCGGACTATAGAAATTCTGGTAGAAGCCGGATTTTCTCTTCCAGATGCAATCAAGATAGGAACGCTTAATGGTGCCCAATTCCTGAACAGACAAAAAGAGATTGGAAGCATAGAAAAAGGGAAGAAAGCAGATTTGTTATTAATAGAGGGCGATCTAAGAGAAGACATCAAGAATATCCGGAAAATGGAATTGATCTTTAAAGATGGAGTCGGTTTCGATTCTAAAAAACTATTCGAATCGGTGCAAGGGAAAGTTGGATTGTACTAATAGCCTTGCCTTTTTGATATATGAGTAATTTTGAAGCTGACATTTTTATTCTCTAACACGCCATATTTCTTGGATTGTATCTCCTTTACTGGACAAACCTGAGTGCTGCCAATTGCCATCAACTAAACTATAATTAAAATTTAAGCTTTTACCTACTTTAGAATTGTCCTTTGAAAAGAATTCTATAGTTTCAGTATACTTCCCATTAGCTGTGGTGTAAGTTCCCCCGCCAGTTCCCATAAATTGTTTGGTTTCTGTATTATAAGCGATCCACTGAAAACGAGTTCCAGATAAAATTTTCATAGTTTTTCTTGCACCGCTTGTATCCCTTAATTGTGTTTCTCCGTCTTTAATTCTACCAGACATTAACCAAGCACCTTGTAATTTTCCAGGCGATCCATTATCTATTTTTTTATATTTCATTTCAGTACCTACAATACCCATAATAGAATCATTTATAAATACTTTAAAACTCACTTCTGTGCCAACCCGCTCAGGCTTATTGCTGTCAAATTCTACTTTTTCTATAGCTGTATCTCCTATTAAATTCCAGGTTCCGCCATTAGTACTTATAAAATCTCCTGTATCAGATTCATATGTGCTAATTACTTGATAGCCATCAGAAATAATAACCACACTTTTTAGTTTTTCACCATTTTCAGAAGTGTGATTTCTTTCCCACGCTCCATTAAAACCTTGTGCTTTAATACCAAATGATGAGAAAACACAAATGAGCAATAAAATTGTTTTTTTCATGGAATTTATATTTTATTAGTTAAAGAAGACGAAATAGCTATTACTCTAAAATAACAATTTTATTATTGATTTAAATAAGTGTTTTTTTCGTTTGAAAGACCTTGGGCTATTAAATATTAAGAGTTTAGAGCTTTAGTTTTTTATTAGAATAGGATATTAATTAATTAAATATAGCAAGGCTTTAGTCAAGAAATTGATTGGTTTTTTTTTATTTACTTTAGAGAAAATTTAAAAGATAACTCAAGCTTTAACTTCAAACACTAAAATATTTGGAAAACAATTATGAAACTATCAGCAAAATGGATTCATTGACTTTATGGAAGAATATCATGTTTCAACCCAAAGAAACATTTAAGTATATTTTTGAACAATCATCTAAGGAAAGTGTATTTATCTTTTTCGTTTTAGCAGGTATAGCAGAAGCCGTGGATAGACTACTAGATAAGGAACTTGTAAATAATCCTTTTGATGTTGGGCAATTAGCTATTAGAATTATATTAGGTGGTGCCTTGGGTTGGATCGCTTATTATTTGGCAGCCTATTTCCTAAGTTATGCAGGAGACCTCTTGAAAGGAAAGGCCAGCGATAGAGATTTTATAACTGTGCTCGGTTGGTCTTTAGTTCCAGTAATATTTTCATTATTTATTTTAATACCACAATACTTCATATATGGAGCTGGTTCTAATAATGCAGTTTGGGAAACCGGATTTTCCATGAGTAGCACAGGCCTAGTAATTTTTAGTGTTCTAACATCTATCCTAGATTTATGGGCA
>JAGXIK010000031.1 GCA_024635715.1 Gillisia sp. | reverse complement strand
TTAAGCAAATAGATAAAGGAAGACCTGAAAAGAAAGCCTTGACCGCAGCAAACAATAAGGTTTTCAAACAATTAAAAGCAACACACGAGCGATATGCAGATGTGTTTGCTGAATTGGGATACCCTATAGATCTTAGTCTACATGAGTTTCCAGAAAAACAGAAGATCTCACCAAATACCCGAGAGATCACCGGCAAGAATCCTTTAAAATGGATTGGAGTAGCACCCTTTGCTCAACATAATTCTAAGGTATATCCATTAGATCTTATGGAAAAGGTATTGTCTCAATTAAACAGCGTAGGGAAAATTCAAATTTTTCTTTTTGGTGGAGGGAAAAAGGAAGCAGCGATATTGGAGGAACTGGCAGAAAAATATGAACGTGTTACTTCACTTGCGGGCAAATTAAAGTTCGAAGAAGAATTAGCACTTATTTCAAATTTAGACGCGATGCTCTCTATGGATAGTGGGAATGCTCACTTGGCGGCTATGTATGGAATTCCTGTGATCACGCTTTGGGGCGTAACGCATCCATACACCGGATTTAAATCTTTTGAACAGCCCTTAGAGAATTGTGTTTTGCCCGACCTCAATAAATATCCTCAAATCCCAACTTCAATCTATGGGAACAAAGTTCCGGATGGATATGAAGATGTAATGCGGACAATCTCTCCAGAACAAGTGGTTCTAAAGATCAATTCACTTTTAAATATTCCTTAAGAACCTGTTTGAAAAATCAAGAACCTCATAACAGTAAGGGGTATTTCCTGAATTCTCGGGAGGAAAACACACTTGAAAATTTGACCATCCCGAAAGCTTTCAAGACAGGGGATTTAACCTTCAATAATGGCTATACATCATCGTAATCTACCTTTAAAGTAGGAGTTGTAGGATGCGCTTGACAAGTAAGAATTAAACCTTCAGCGATCTCACTATCTGTAAGGATCTGGTTTTTTGCCATCTCTGCTTTTCCTTCTGTAATTCTCGCGATACAGCTACTGCAAATTCCACCTTGACATGAATAAGGAACATCTAAGTCTTTCTCTAAGGCTGCATCCAGAACTGTGTCTTTTTTGTTCATAGAAAAAGTGGTTTCCTCATCATCTACCAATACGGTAAGTTTGGTTTCACCTTCTAAATTGGCTTCAACTTCTCCAGAATCGCTAGAGGTAAAAAGCTCGAATAAGATCTTTTCTTTTTCAATTCCATTTTTCAATAGAACTTCAGAAACGCTATCAATCATTACCTCTGGCCCACATAAGTAGAATTTCTCGAAATCTAGATCGTCAAACTTATTTTTCAGCACATAGTTTACTGTACTATTTTCAATTCTTCCGAAGTGAGCGTTCTCTTCTTGAGTTCTACTGTAAACAAATTCAATAAATAATCGCTCTGGATATTCTATTTGAAGTTTTAAGAGTTCCTTAAAGAAAATAGTGTCATCTGGAGTTTTATTACCATAAACCAGCACGAATTTACTGTCGGTCTCCTTGGTAAGTGCTGTCTTAACAATAGATAAAACAGGTGTGATCCCGCTTCCTGCAACAAATGCAGCATAGTTATGTTTGGACTTGCTAGGCTCAAAAATAAACTTTCCTTCTGGCGGATGTACTTCTAAAACATCTCCAGCTTTAAGTTTGTTATTTGCTAAAACAGAAAAAGTTCCACCTTCAACCTCTTTAACGGTAACTTTATATTCGTTGGTATTAGGAGCAGAACATAAAGAATAGGCTCTTCTTACTTCTTTTCCTTCTATATTTGTTTTAAGAGTAATATATTGACCTGCTTTAAAAGAAAAAAGTTCTTTGAGATTATCTGGCACCTCAAAAGATAAACTTACCGCTTGTGCAGTTTCGCGTATAATTTCTTTTATATTTAGGCTATAAAATTTATTCATAACATTCAATTTGGCTGTAAAAATACAAAGTCTATCCTTTTTTATTTGTAACAAATTGGTAAATTTCCACACTTCTATATATAAACACTAACTATTATGTTCAAGCGCTTATTCTCGCTAGAGTGGAAATCATTTTTTAGATCGGCAAGCCTAGGCAAGAGTATAGGCCTCAAAATTCTAATGGGGTTTTTGGCATTATATTTTACAGCTGCATTTTTAATGTTTGGTATAGGGCTATATCCAATTATTATCGAATATTTTCCCGGAGAAGAACCTATATATTTAGTTAACAGATTGTTTTTGGTGTGGTTGGTCTTGGAATTGATTTATAGATTTTTACTTCAAAATTTACCCATCATGGATATAAAACCATTGATGCTGCTGCCTATCAAGAAACGGAAAGTGGTGAATTTTGTGCTTATAAAATCCTTGTACTCCTTTTTCAATTTTCTTCCCTTACTAATTATTATTCCTTTTGGAATCTTTAATATTTATAAGCAAACTTTTAGCACTGGAGTAATAATCGCATGGATGATCGCCATGATAGGTCTTACTCTTTCTGTGAATTACGCGAACTTTATAATTAAAAAGAATTTTACCGATAATATAAAAGCATTAATCCCTGTAGTTGTAAGCATTGCCGTGATAGCAATCTTGGATTACTTCAAGATCTTTGAAAGTAGTGTTTGGTTTGGAAAAGGACTTAATGCAATTCTTGAATTTCCTTTACTAGCTCTTGTTCCTATTCTGATAGTTATCATTTTTTATAAATGGAATCAGAAAGATTTGGAAAGTAAATTTTATTTGGATGCCACTTTAAAAGACGAAGTAAAAGATGCAAACACCAACGAATTTCTATGGACCAGACGATTTGGAGATATAGCACCGTACTTGCAATTAGATCTAAAAATGATCTGGAGGAATAAAAGACCCAAAACAACGGTTTACATATCTATTCTGTTTCTGGCTTATGGCCTCATCTTTTATGGTAATGATACTTATCAAGAGATGCCGGCATTCTTTATTTTTGTAGGTATTTTTATTACAGGGATCTTTATGATCAATTTTGGGCAGTTCATTCCAGCCTGGGATGCGGGATATTATCCGCTTATCATGGCACAGAATATCCCATTAAAGAAATATTTAACAGCCAAAGCGGGTTTAATAACTTTTAGCGTAGTTGTGTTAGCAATCCTTTCAACCCCTTATTTGTATTATGGTTGGAAGATCTTTTTAATTAATATAATATGCGCAGTTTATAATATAGGGGTCAATATTCCCATTTTGCTTTATTCAGGATCTTTCAATAGAAAAAAGATAGATCTGGATAAAAGTCCGTTTATGAATTACCAAGGAATGGGAGCTACACAGTGGATAGTAGGACTTCCTCTCCTGTTAATGCCATTGCTTATTTTCTGGATAATTAATAAGTTCATTTCTTTTGAAAGTGCACTTACTGTATTATTCGTTCTGGGAATATTAGGATTAATTTTAAGGAATCGCGCCATCGGCTTTATTGCGCAACGTTATAAGAGACAAAAATATGCCATGATTGAAGGCTTTAAACAATCTGGCGAATAAAATTACAACCATGATCACAGCTACAAATCTTACAAAGGTATATAATGGAACCACGGTTCTAAACATAGAACATCTGGATATTCCAACAGGCCAAAGCATGGGTTTGGTAGGAAATAATGGTGCTGGAAAAACTACATTTTTTAGCATATTGTTAGATCTTATTCAGCCAACCACGGGAAATATTTTTAACCACGAAATTACTGTGAGCCAAAATGAAGAGTGGAAGGAGTTTACAAGTTCTTTTATAGACGAAAGTTTTTTGATAGGGTATCTTACTCCTGAAGAATACTTCTATTTTATTGGAGACCTTCGGAAGCAAAATAAAGCCGATGTAGATGCCTTGCTTTTAACTTTTGAAGACTTTTTTCATGATGAGATCTTGGGGAAACGGAAGTATTTGAGAGACCTTTCCAAAGGGAATCAGAAGAAAGTTGGAATTGTTGCAGCGCTTATAGGTAGACCAAAAGTGATAATTTTAGATGAGCCTTTTGCCAATTTGGATCCAACCACGCAAATACGGCTAAAAAAGATAATTAAAGATCTTACCGCCCAAAAGGAAACTACTATTTTGATCTCTAGTCACGATCTTATTCATATTACAGAAGTTTGTGAACGGATTGTTGTGCTAGATAAGGGAGATCTTGTAAAAGATCTTATGACTTCTACAGCTACTTTAGATGAGTTGGAAACTTATTTCTCTAAGGATTTAACTTTAAAAGAGGAAGTTTAGTTTTTAGATTACTTTTTCAACTTATCAATTTCTAAAAAGAAACGTATTTTAGCATACTAAATGTAAAGTACTTCTGTTATTTATAATATCAAGAACTTATTGATTTTGAATAAATTCACACATGTATTGGGTTGCCTATTTTTGGTGATTGCGCTTTCCGGTTGTTCTAGAAAAAAGGATAAGTTCATCAACAGGGGATGGCATGCTATAGGAACAGAGTACAATATTCTATATAATGGAGGCCTTGCTCTGGAGCAGGGTAAGCAGGAGGTTGCAGGTTCTTATAACGAGAATTTCTGGGATATACTACCGGTAGAAAGAATGCAAATTTCTGAAGAGATCTCTTTGCCAGGAACGGTGAAAAATGAATCTTTTAAGCTTGCTGAAGAAAAAGCAACTAAGGCCATTCAAAAACATTCGATGCTTATTGAAGGCAAAGAAAATAACCCTCAAATAGATGAAGCCTATCTAATGCTTGGAAAAGCACGTTATTTCGATCAACGATTTTTCCCGGCCTTGGAAGCCTTCAATTATATTCTTCATAAATATCCTGCCAGTAATACTATAAATCACGCTCAGATCTGGAGAGAAAAAACCAATATCCGACTTCAGAATAATAAATTGGCCATTAAGAATCTTAAACGAATTATTAAGGCTGAGACATTAAAAGATCAGGATAGAGCAGATGCCAATGCGATGTTGGCACAGGCATATATCAACATCAGTCACCCAGATAGTGCTATTATACCTATTAGAACTGCTGCAGAATATACGAGTAATAACGACGAAAAAGGCCGTTATTACTATATCCAGGGGCAACTATATAATTTGTTGAAACAAAGAGATAGTGCAAATTATGCGTTTGATGAGGTCATAGAACTCAACAGGAAAACTCCAAGAGAATATTTGGTGAATGCTCAAATTGAAAAGACCAGAAATTTCAATTTTGAAACTGAAGATCCAGCTTTATTGCTAGCGCGTTTAAAGGAAATGGAAGAGAATCGGGAAAACAGGCCTTTTCTGGATAAGATCTATTTTCAGCTAGCCGAATATTACAATCATATAGATTCTACAAATGTTGCAACAGCTTATTATAATAAGTCTCTGAGAGAACCTTCCAAAGACAATTATTTAATTTCCCTTAATTATGAAACGCTTGGAAATATAAATTTTGATAAAGCTTTATATAGAGAGGCCAGTGCATATTATGATAGTACGTTAACCAAAATACCGAATACTTCTCGTGATTATTTCTTTGTTGAACGCAAACGAGATAACCTAAAGGAGGTTATTTTTTATGAAAGCATAGTAGAAAAAAATGACAGTATCTTAGGCTTTGTGGCAATGCCGGAAGACGAACGTTTAGATTATTTTACGCGATATGCTGAAGAATTAAAAGAAAAAGCTGTAGCTGAAGCAAAAGAAGGAACAGTTCCGGAGGCCACCCAGCCTACAACACCTTCTTCCCGTAACACCCCGGGTGCGCCACCTGCTCTGGGAGGAAACGATCCAGCAAATACTTTTTATTTTTATAACCCAAGAAGGGTTTCCTCAGGCCTAGAGAGCTTTGTTAGAACTTGGGGGCCAAGAGAATTAAGGGATAACTGGAGATTGAATTCAAGTAATTTTACCAACATAGAAAAAGATGGTTTAGATGAGGTTTCCGGTCTTATTATTTCTAACAACCCTAAATTCACAGCTCAAACCTACCTGGACCAAATACCAAGTGATCCGCTTCAAATTTCAGAATTGGAAAAAGAGCGAAATGATGCTTATTATAGCTTAGGATTAATTTATAAGGAGAAATACAACAAGCCCAATTTGGCTTCAGAAAAACTTACGGCTTTATTGGACTTCACGGAAGAGGAGCGTTTAGTGATTCCTGCAAATTATTATTTATATAGAATAAACCTCGAAAGAGGAAATAATTCAGAAGCCGAAAGATTTAAACAAGTGGTTTTAACCCAATATCCAGATTCTAGATATGCTTCTAGGATTAATAATCCAGATCTTGCCATTGCACAAGAAGATGAAGCTGAAAACAAATACAAGGAGCTCTATACACTTTTTGAAAAAGCTGAATTTTTAAAGGTGATTGAAGAGGCAAAGATTTTTATAAATGAATATCCTGAAGAAGAATTGTTACCTAAAATTGAATTATTGAGGGCTAGAGCGATGGGAAGAATTTATGGCGTGAATGCCTATAAAGAAGAATTATCTACAATCGCAGCTAATTACCCGCAAACTCAGGAGGGGATTACCGCCTTAGAATTATTGAATAACGCAATTCCTGAAATGGAGAAAAGCACGCTAGAGATAAATAGTAGTACAGCATCTAATTTAAAGTTACTCTATTCCGTTGAGATAGCAGACCAACAAAAAAGCAATGTTTTAAAAGAAGTCCTTGAAAAAGCTATTTTGGAGCTGGATTATGCGGGGCTATCAGTTTCTCAAGATGTTTACAATGACAAGTTGAAATTTGTTGTAGTTCATGGATTGGATACTTATAGCAAAGCTGAAGGTTTTGCAGAACTACTTAACATCAATAAGAAATACAAAATTGAGATAACTCCAGTTATAGTTTCTTCAGAAAATTACAGAGTAATTCAGCTAAAGAAAAATCTGGATACTTATATAGAATTAATTAATAAACAAGAACCCTAATCTATGTTTAATAGTACAACCAAATCAAAAGAAAAAACAGAAACCAGTAAAGAGCAAAATCGAATATCATCAGGAACAGTTATTACTGGAGATATTGAAGCGAAAGGTGGTTTTAGAATAGAAGGAAGCCTTATAGGTAATTTATCTACCTCTGGGAAAGTAGTAATTAGTAAAGGAGGTTTAATAAAAGGAAATCTAACTTGTCAGAATGCCGATTTTGAAGGAACCTTTGATGGGCAACTTAATGTTGAAGAAACTTTATCTCTAAGGTCTTGTGCTGTTATTGATGGAGAAGTGAATGCAGGAAAATTATCTATTGAACCCGGTGCTTCTTTTAATGCTACATGTACTATGAAAGGTGCTGTAAAATCTCTAAAAAATGGAAGAAAAGAAGGAAGACGAGAAGGAAAACGAGAAGAAAAGTCCGCTTAGAAATTGGGCTATTTTATCAGGAATTGCTTTTCAAATGGGAGGGACCATCTTTGCTTGTGCCTGGGTAGGCAAAAAGTTGGATGAGAGATACCCGTCTAATAAAAACTGGTTTACTATTGGTTTTGTGTTGTTTGGAGTTGCTGCCTCCCTGTATATCGTTTTAAAACAATTAAAAAGCCTCAATAAATAAAATTTAATGAATATTATTAAAGCCATCAAGTTTACCCTAATCTTTTCTTTAATACTCGGACTGGCCTATGTTATTCAAGTGAAATTACTTGAACCAAACATTACCGAAAAAGATGCAATTCTTATTAAGTTTAGTTACCTCTTCAACTTTGCATTCACCTATTTATTATTACTTAATATTATTTTATTTCAGAAAATATTAAAGGATAAACTGGGTTTTGTATATCTCGGAATAGGCATGCTAAAATTTGTGATTTTCTTTTTTTTATTAAAGTCTAAAAACATGGAAATTAATAAATCTGACTTCTTGCTCTTTTTTATCCCTTTTACTCTCTGTTTAGGTATTGAGATTTTCTATGTTTCAAGAATTTTAAACAGTCTTAACTATAATGAAAACAATTAGTTACATAGGAATTTACGTCTTTAAACTTATTGAAAGTTTTTAGGATTGATTTTTATTTTAATTGTGTACATTTGCACCGAAATTTATAGACCGAAACTATACCTCGAATGAAAAAGGATAACATCGTTAAAATTTTATTGGCTGTTTTTATAGTGCTTTTTTCAGTGAATAACTATGCTCAAGAACATGGAGTAGAGCATGTAGATAATGAGGACACTGCAGTTCACGAAGTACCTGGTAAAATTGATACTAAAGAAGAAGTTACCGAATATATAGATCATCATCTTCAAGATTCGCATTATTTTAATTTCTTTTCAGATGGTAGTATTGGTGCACATTACGGATTCCCGTTGCCTGTTATTCTATGGGATGGTGGGTTAAAAATGTTTTCTGCATCTAAGTTTCATCATGGAGAATCTTTAGCAAATATAGACGGACAGGACTATAAATTATATCACAACAAAATATATAAAACCAATTCTGAAGGTACAATTACTTACGGAGAAGATGGTTTTCCTTCAAATGCTAGACCCTTAGATTTTTCTATTACTAAGAATGTATTGGCAATGTTAGTTGTCTCATTACTTATGTTTATAATGTTTAAAAGTCTTGCATCTGCTTATAAGAATAAAGACATACCAACTGGATTTGGTAGAGTTTTAGAACCTTTGGTTATTTATGTGCGAGATGATATCGCTAAGCCAAATATTGGTCCTAAATACAGAAAATATATGGGCTTCTTGTTAACCGTATTTTTCTTCATTTTAATATTGAATTTATTTGGATTAACTCCGTTAGGGATTAACGTTACTGGTAATATTGCAGTAACATTTTGTCTTGCCTTAATCACTTTTATAATTGTACAGTTCAGTGGAAACAAGCATTACTGGAAGCATATCTTTTGGATGCCAGGAGTGCCAATACCAATGAAAATTGTTTTAATGCCTATAGAAGTTTTAGGTATGATAACAAAACCATTTGCCTTGATGATTCGATTGTTTGCAAACATGACTGCTGGTCACGTGGTTGTAATGAGTCTTTTAGGTCTAATTGTAGTATTTCAAAATTGGATAGCAGGGCCTGCGTTTTTCGGATTCACCCTATTTATCTCAGTCATCGAACTATTAGTAGCATTTTTACAGGCATATATTTTCACTCTATTAAGCGCCCTTTACATAGGTATGGCGGTTGAAGAACATGATCATCATCCAGACAATCATAGTGAAGATATTCCTGTTATATAAGTAAGTTTAATAATAAGTAAGTTTAATTTTTAATAAGTAGATATGGAAGCTATGAATGTTGATTTAATTGGAGCTGGTTTAGTAATTATCGGTGCAGGTATTGGTCTTGGTAAGATTGGTGGTTCTGCAATGGATGCAATTGCTCGTCAGCCAGAAGCAGCTGGAAAAATACAAACAGCAATGATTATTGTTGCTGCATTGTTAGAAGGTGTTGCTTTTGCTGCATTATTTGCAGTATAATCAAAAAAGAATCAAACCTTGTAACGGTTGGTTGCAAGGTTTGATTTAATTTTTTAAAAAACTAGATTACTTATAATATAGAATTATGGAAAAGTTAATAAATGATTTTTCTTTTGGATTATTCTTTTGGCAAGCATTAATACTTGTAGTACTAATTGTGTTGCTTAGAAAATTCGCATGGAAACCAATTTTGGACTCATTAAATAATCGTGAAGAAGGAATTAAAAATGCCTTGCTTTCTGCAGAAAATGCTAGAAAGGAAATGCAAAACCTTCAGGCAGATAATGAGAAATTATTAAATGAGGCAAGAGCACAAAGAGATGCGATGCTTAAAGAAGCACGCGAAATAAAAGAGAAAGTTGTTTCAGATGCATCTGCAGAAGCTCAAGCAAAAGCAGATAAAATTGTTGCTAACGCTCAAGTGATTATCGAGAATGAGAAAAATGCTGCAATGGTAGACCTTAAGAATCAGGTTGCAACTTTATCTATCGAGATCGCAGAAAAAGTAATTCGTGAACAATTATCTACTACAGAGAGACA
>JAGXIK010000155.1 GCA_024635715.1 Gillisia sp. | reverse complement strand
TGGTAAAATTGAAGTCCGCTGCGACTGCCTAATAATGATTCAGAGACCAAGATCTGGTCGAATAGGTTCCAACTATCTCTATAGGCTAAAGAACCTTTTCCTTGCTTAGCTAAATTTTCCATAGGATTAAACATCTCTTGAGCCACGATGGTTTTACGATTATTGCTGGTTTTTAAAACCTTTTTAAAGCTTTTATTAGTAGGATCGTCATTAAAATCACCCATTGTGATGATCTTAGAATAAGGATCTTTTTGATAAATAGAATCTATGATCTGCTTGTTTAAATAAGCTGCTTTTTCCCTTTTATAATTGGATTTTGCTTCCCCACCGCTTCGGGATGGCCAATGGTTCACAATTATATTTATTGCTTCTCCATTTAACTTTCCAGAAACCACTAATTGATCTCGTGTGAATATTCTCTTTGAGGGCTCATCCAGATCATACAACATTAACCTTCTGGATTGGGAATCATCGGGTATAAATAAAGATTTTTGATATAAAAGAGCCACATCTATACCTCGCATATCTGGAGAATCGTAATGAATTATTTGATAATTGAATTTTTCTAAGAGAGGATGACTTACCAGATCTTCTAATACTTGCAGGTTTTCAATTTCACATAAACCTATGATCGCAGGTGCTGTTTTAGAATTATCAACTCCAATTTCAGAGATCACTCTGGCAATATTCTTTAACTTATCATTATATTTTTCAAGAGTCCAAACATCTTTTCCTAAAGGAGTTCTATCATCATCAAATGTTAGCGGATCATCCTCAGTATCAAAGAGATTTTCAACATTGTAAAACGCTATAGTATATATGTTATAATCTTTTCTTTCTTGTCCCAAGGAATAAGTTGTGATTAAAAAGGCTGTAACTAGAATAATCACGAGTCTTCTTAAATTTATACAATTATCGCGGGTCTGTTTCATGAATCTAAAAAACTTAAATTATTAGTGAATTTACATTTTTTATAAGTTCTGTTTAATAAAAAGTGTACCTTAATTGCTGAAATTGAGTGATTTATAATGAAAAGCAGAAAGCTTTTATTATTTCTGATGCTTCTCGGCATCCTCAAGATTTCTGCTCAAAATACCGCCCTTACAGGTTCCGTAGTGGACGCCTTGTCCGATAATCCAATCTCAGGAGTAAGTCTGAAACTGGAAGGGACTGTCTATGTTTCAAAAACTAATACTGAAGGAATTTTTGTTTTTTCTGAAATTACTTTAGAAACCGGCAATTATATTCTTGAAATTTCAAGATCGGGTTACAACACGCTTCGCTTCCCGGTTAATTTAAATACTAATGAGAATAAACAGCTAAATTTCATCCCGCTTCAACCCGATCTTATGAAAGAACAAATTCAGTTGGCAACCATTAGTTTGTCGGAGTCTGAGTTAAGTGAAGATCAAGGAGGAACAGATAATATTGCTGGATTACTTCATGCTTCCAGAGATGTATTTTTGAATGCCGCTGCATTCGATTTTAGCCAAACTTTCTTCAAACCACGAGGACTTGGAAGTGAATATGGGACGGTTTCTATAAACGGGTTAGAGATGAATAAATTCTTTGATGGAAAACCGCAATGGAGTAATTGGGGCGGACTAAATGACCTGCAACGAAATCAGATTTTCGCAAATGGCTTAGTGCCTGGTGAAACTACATTTGGAGGACTGGCCGGAAATACCAATATAATAATGAGAGCATCTCAATATAGTAGAAATTCGAAAGTGTCTTATGCTGCTGCAAACAGAAGTTATACCGAGAGGATAATGGCGACATATAGCTCGGGAGAAAAACCTGGTGGCTGGTGGTATGCTTTTGGTCTAGCCAGAAGATTTGCAAAGGAGGCTTATATAGATGGCACTTTATACGATGCTAACTCCTTTTTTATATCTGTAGAAAAAAAGTTGAATAATGCCCATAGCATAAATTTCACTGGATTTTATACTCCGAATATTCGCGGGAAATCTTCAGCAAATACGCAGGAGGTTTTCAATCTAAAGAACAGAAAGTATAATTCCTTTTGGGGTATTCAGGACGATGAAATCAGAAATAGCAGGATCAAAGAAGTAAAAGAGCCCATTTTAATGCTGAATCATTTCTGGAAGCTTTCAGAAAAAGTAAAATTTAACAATAATATTGCTTATCAATTTGGTTCAACAGGAAATACTCATTTGGATTTTGGTGGTACTCGGCTGGTAAGTCAAATAGATGGACAGCAGAGTTTTGTAGGTGGTGGGAGCAATCCAGATCCTTCCTATTATCAAAAACTACCTAGTTATTTCTTAAGATTTTCTGACAATCAGAATTTTGAAGCGGCATATCGTGCTCAAAGAAATTTTCAGAATAACGGACAAATCGATTGGTTAGATTTATATGAAGCTAATAGGTCTTCTCTAAATAATGGCGGAAATGCAATTTATGTGATTGCTGAAGATAAAGTGGAAGATAAACTGTTAAGTGTAAATTCAATTTTAACGGCAAGTATTAATTCTTCTTTGATGTTAAACGCCAAGCTAAAATTTTCCAATTTAAACAGTGAAAATTATGCTGAGGTAAAAGATCTCTTAGGCGGAACTGGCTATCTAGATGTAGATTTCTTTTCTGAAGGCGATAGGGCACAAAGTGATCTTTTGAATCCAAACAGGGTTGCCCATCTAGAAGAAAGATTTAAATATAATTTTAAGTGGAAAGCAACTTCTGCAGAAGCATTTATTAATGCAATAATTAGAACCCAAAAATGGGATTCTTATGCAGCGCTCAATTTATCTCAAACAAATTATCAGCGAGAAGGCTTGTATAAAAACGGAAATTTTCCGGAGAACTCTTTAGGAAATAGTAAAGCTCTAGAATTTACAGATTATGGAGCCAAAGCAGGGACTGTATGGAAAATTACAGGAAAGCATTTATTGGAACTGAATGTTGCCTATTTAACAAAAGCTCCCGCTCTTAAAAATTCATTTTCTAATTCTAGACAAAACAATAATGTGGTAGATGGAATAAAGAGCGAACATCTTTATTCGGCTGATGCAAGTTATATTTTTCGAAGTTCCTTTTTGAAAGCTAGACTTACGGGATATTTCACCCAGATAAACGATGCTACGGAAATATCATTTTATTATGCCGATGGGCTTTCTGGCTTGGGAAGAAATAGTACAACAGCCTTTGTGCAAGAGGTATTAACGGGGATAGATAAACAGCATCTAGGGCTGGAAATGGGAGCCGAGGCACAAGTCACATCCACTTTAAAATTAAAGACTGCATTCGCATTTGGGCAATTTATTTATAATAATAATCCAGACCTGAAGCTTACTTCCGACGATTTTATAGAAGCCCAGGATTATGGAGAGTCTAAATTAAAAAACTATAGAATTGCAGGTGGCCCGCAACGAGTTGCCCAAATTGGTTTTGAATATCGCGATCCTGATTTCTGGTGGTTTGGTACGAGTCTAAATTATTTTTCTCATGCTTTTGCAGATGTTAGTCCGCTTGCGAGAACTGACAATTTTGCTACAGATTCTGATGGTTTGCCTCTTTTAAATTATGATGAGAATATTGCCCGAGACCTCTTAAAGCAAGAGCAGTTTGATAATTACTTTTTGTTGAATGCAGTGGGTGGAAAATCTTGGAGAGTAAAAGATTACTACATCGGATTTTTTGTGAGCATCAATAATATGTTGGATGAGGTATATAAAACAGGAGGTTTCGAGCAATCCCGAAACGCAAATTTTAGAACCTTAAAAGAAGATAGGGATCGGGAACAACCTGTTTTTGGATCTAAGTACTGGTATGGAACAGGAACTTCCTATTACGGGAATGTATATATAAGATTTTAAAAATTTAAACTGAAAGAAGATGAAGAGAATTAAAATTTTTAATTGGGGATGTCTATTAATTATAGCTTTACTTGTAGAATCTTGTGTGAAAACGGATGATTTTGATGTTCCAATTACTAACGAAGCGGTAGACACATTTAATGGAAATCTAACGAGTATTTCTGCGATCAAAGGAAATTATAATCCTACAACTGCTGAAATTTATACATTTCAGAGTACAGAAACCTTTATTGAAGGTTTTGTGATCTCCAGTGACGAAGCTGGAAATTTTTATAAAAAACTAGTACTCCAGGACAAGGCTTCAAATCCTACTTCTGGAATTCAAATTTTATTAGATGAGACTTCTTTATTTGAATCTTATGAATTTGGTAGGAAAGTCTATATAAAATTAGAAGGTCTCAGTTTGTGGTTCAATAATGGGGTTTTTCAACTAGGGATCCAAAATAGAGGAGATGTAGTAGCGATTCCACAATCCTTAATAGACGAACATATTATTAGATCTTCCATCACTTCAGAAATTGAACCTGTAAGTCTTGATATTTTAGATTTTTCTGAAGCTTATAGGAACCTCTACATTCGTTTAGAAAATATTCAATTCAATAAAAACTTAGTTAGGGAAGGCCAGCGCTTTACATTTGCGGCTGAGGTGACTGATAGATTTGACGGAGAACGCCAAATAGAGAGCTGTGAGACAGGAAGCGCAAGTTTCTTGAGCACTAGCACCTTTTCAGATTTTAAATCGTTGCTGCTGCCTCAGTTTTCTGGAACTATTGAAGGAGTTTTAACTCGTAACTTTTATGATGATCATTTTGTTGTGATCCTGAATTCTCCAGAAAACTTACAATTTGAAGAAGACACCAGATGCGACCCGGCTTATTTGAAATGTGGAGAGAACTTAAGCGTAGGTACAAAAGTTTTGTTTGAAGAGAATTTTGTTGGCATAAGCAATGAAAATATCCTTGATGGTAGGAGCTGGACAAATATTAATGTAAATGGAGGAAACGAACGATTTGAAGATGGGATCCTGAATAGCGATAGATATATTAGAATTTCTGCTTATGGAACTTCTGAAAACCCTTTGGAGGCCTGGTTAATTACCCCTGGAATTAATTTAAATTCCACCACTTCTGAAGTTCTAAGTTTTGATATAAAAGCTTCCTATGATAATGGAATCTTTCTTTCCGTTTTAATCACCAACAGTTTTACAGGAAATCCGCTTACCACAGAATGGCAATTGCTAGATGCAAATATTCCGGTTGGACCCACCAGCCAATTTGGATTAAACTTTAAAAACTCGAAGATCGATATTTCTTGTTTGGAAGGAACCATTAATGTGGCGTTCAAATATCTTGGTGCGGCGCCAGACAAAACGACGACTTACGATATTGATAACATAAGAGTAACAGGAAATTAAGATTTGTTTTAATTGTTTTTGACTAACTTTAAGAATGACAAACTTCCCCTCTTTTTTAATTCTTAATTTTTAATATATGGTAAAAAAATCACTACTGATAATGGTACTGTTATTCGTGTTTATTGCTAGCACTCAGGCTCAGGATCTTTCCGGAAAATGGCGGTGGAATTCAAATAATGGACAGGTGGTTTATTCTCTTACTTTAAACCATATTTCAAAAGACAGGGTAACAGGTGTACATTGTATTCAGAATTTCAAAAGAAAAATAAAAGAATGTTTTACGCCGGAGGAAGAATATACAGTTACGTTAGTAAAAATTGCCGAAAACATTTTTAAGGGAAGTCTTCTTAGCGGAACAGGAAAAGACAGGGAAATGAGTGATATCCAAATCCAGTACCTGCCTTTGGAGGATAGAATTTTGTTTAGCCTCACAACGGTGCCGGAGAAACCAATTCTTATACCTGTAGAGGCGATTTTACAGCGTTAGAAGCATTGTTTTATAAGCTTAAGACCAAATCTTGTAAATTAGGATAAGCTTTAGAGCTTTTTACTTGATAAAGCAATTTTCTCACTTCAACCGCCTAGTCAAATTCCAACTTAGTACCTAACCTGTGTTTGAGAGAAACTAAAAAAACCTGCTATACAATAGGTAGCAGGTTTTTAAATATAATTTTTGGGAAATCTTATTCTTCTTCTTGGTCCTCGTCCTCAGCAATCGTTTCGTATTCTGGATAAAGCAAGTTGTTGTAAGGGAATCTGGTAATATGGATCTCTCTTACAGTATCGTAAACCTTTTTCCTGAATTCTTCCATATTGTCTTTATTCAATGCTGAAATGAACAATACGTTATCACCCATTCTATTCATCCAGGTGCGTTTCCAATCTTCTAAGGAATAGTGTTCTTGAGTATGTTCTGTAATAAGATCGTCTTCCTCTATTTTTTCTTCCACAAAAGCATCGATCTTATTGAAAACCATAATAGTCGGTTTGTTATTACTCTTTATATCTGCCAAGGTTTCGTTTACAGATTCAATATGATCTTCGAAATTTGGATGTGAAATATCAACCACATGCAATAAAAGATCGGCTTCCCGAACTTCATCTAAAGTAGATTTAAAGGATTCTACTAATTGTGTAGGCAATTTTCTAATAAAACCTACCGTATCGGTTAAGAGAAAAGGCAAATTTCTGATTACTACTTTTCTTACCGTGGTATCTAAAGTCGCAAATAATTTATTTTCAGCAAAGACCTCGCTTTTGCTTATCACGTTCATCAAGGTAGATTTGCCCACATTCGTATAACCTACAAGCGCTACGCGAACCATCGCTCCACGGTTCCCTCGCTGCACACCCATTTGCTTATCTATCGTCTCCAATTTCTTTTTAAGCAAGGTGATTTTATCCCTTACAATCCGTCTATCTGTCTCGATCTCTCTTTCCCCAGGACCGCGCATTCCAATACCTCCACGCTGACGTTCCAAGTGAGTCCACATTCCTGCAAGTCTTGGTAATAAATACTGATATTGTGCTAATTCTACTTGAGTTCGAGAATTACTGGTTTGAGCCCTTTGTGCAAAGATGTCTAATATTAGATTCGTTCTATCCAGAATTTTACAATTAAGGATCTTTTCTATGTTTTTTTGTTGTGCAGGTGATAGTTCATCATCAAAAATGGCAGTTCCCACATTATTCGCTTCAATAAAAACTCTAACATCTTCAATCTTTCCAGTTCCAATAAATGTCTTTGGATTCGGTTTTTCCATTTTCTGTGTAAAACGCTTTAAAACCTCACCACCAGCTGTATATGTTAGAAATTCAAGTTCATCTAAATATTCATTTAGTTTGTCTTCACTCTGCTGTTGGGTAACAACTCCAATAAGCACAGTTTTCTCGTATGTTAAATCATTCTTTTCTATCATAATCACAAAGTTACACAATAGATTGTAACCGGAATCTTAGACTAGATTATTCAACAAAAATTTAACTATATGA
>JAGXIK010000154.1 GCA_024635715.1 Gillisia sp. | reverse complement strand
AGCTAAATAATGCTAGCATGGGTGTTTTTCAGATCACAGGCCAGAATAGTGGCGAAGATTATAGCTGGAGTGGCGCCTATAATACCCAAGACAAAAAGAAAACCGCCTCTATTACTATGCGTTTGGAATATGAAATTGATTAGATTAGTCTCAAAAAATTAATACAATCTTGATGATAGCAATCCTATATTCAAAAGATAAATAACTTTCATTTATAAATTAGAGAAAAGCTTATGTTAAACGACTTGTTTCAAGAGGCATGGAAGTCTCTAAATGATGCTGCATCTGGTAAAGAGCACCCCTTTAATTTTTGCACTTTGGCAACCATTGGAAAAAATGCCTCTGTGCGACAACGCACTGTTATTTTAAGAGGTGTAACCGAAAATAAAAGTTTGCTTTTTTATACCGATCTAAGATCTACAAAGATCAAACAGATCGAACACAATTCGAAGGCAAATGGCCTGTTTTATAATCCTAAAACTCAGCTCCAATTAGTATTTAAAGGGAATATATTAATACATACAGATGATGAGATCTGGGAGGAACATAAAGATAAAATAGATGGAAAGGCTGTAAATAATTATAATACCTTATTACCACCAGGGAAGCCAATAAAGAATCCATTTTCTGTGGAACGCACTAAAGATTTACATTTCGGGCTCTTGGAATTTAAACCTGTGAAAATGGAGTTTTTAAAGCTTAAGGAAGATTCCAATCATCTCCGGGCTAGATATAAGCTAGATGAAGGGATTTGGAAACAGACCTTTTTGGTGCCTTAATTTATCTTTATTATACTTCTCTAGACTAAAAATTTCGCAACTCGTTGCAATAGCAAAAGATTCTTCATTGCGCTGCTCTTCGTTTAGAATGACACTTTTTGCTATCATTCCGACGAAGGAAAAATCTCAATGAAATCAAATCAATCTTACCCAAATATTCCTCATAACAAACTAAATAAAAAAAAACTACAGTTCATTCTCAGTCTAGAGAAGAATCTAAAACAAAAAAAACTCCTTAGTTTCCTAAGGAGTTTAAAAAAGGGTGGAAGACCGGGTTCGAACCGGCGACCCTCGGTACCACAAACCGATGCTCTAACCAGCTGAGCTACAACCACCATTTATTCGCGGATGCAAATGTATATTTTTTCTGTAATTCCGCAAAGAAAAAAATGAAATTAAATTAGGTCAAAAATAGAATCCACTGCAGGATAACGTTCTACGGTAAAACCTTCTGCATGTTCAGTTCCAATAAGCCGTCCCAAGTCCCTTGCGCGATAGGTAATACTATCAAAAAAGTTATCGCTTGAGATAGGTGTTGCAGGTTCGCTGCTATCTTTATCAAAAAACTGTGTCTTATACGCCTTCACAGAATTCAACTTTATATCCATATATCCAGTTATATCTACTGCAATATCTGGAGTGATATTTTTCCATTGGATGTAATGATATACATGCTTTGGCCTCCAAGGCTCCTGCACTATACCATCATCTTTTGTTTCAATTTTTAATAGTCCGCTCAAAAAGCATGCATCGCTGACTAATTTAGAGCCTTTCCCATGATCTATATGCCTATCATCTATGGCGTTGCAAAACACAATCTCTGGCTTATATTTTCTAATAATTCTAATAACCTCTAATTGATGTTCTTCATCATTAATAAAGAAACCATCCTTGAATTTTAAATTTTCTCTTATTTTCAAGCCAAGTATCTTGGCAGCATCAGCAGCCTCTTGGTCTCGGGTTTCAGCAGTTCCCCGAGTACCCAGTTCTCCACGAGTAAGGTCTAGAACTCCAACTTTTTTACCTCTATCTACTTCCTTAGCGATTGTTCCTGCACAACTCAACTCAATATCATCGGGATGTGAGCCAATGGCCAAAATATCTAATTTCATATATGTAATATTCTCTCTATTATTTTTTAAGCCTTTAATTCTTTAACAGCCTCCAAAGCCTGTTCTAAATCTGCAATAAGATCTTCTTTTTCTTCAATCCCAACAGAAAAGCGCATCAAGTTATCTTTGATTCCCTCTGCCTCTCTTTCTTCGGCGCTTAACAAAGCGTGAGAAGTTAATGTTGGTAAAAGAATGGTAGACTCAACTCCCGCAAGACTCATTGAAGGCTTTATCATCTTTAATTGCTTCTGAAATAAAGAAGCGTTTATACCTTCTTTCAATTCGAAAGAAAGCATTCCTCCAAAACCTCGCATTTGAGATTTCGCTAGCTCATGATCTGGATGCGATTTTAATCCTGGATAGTATACTCGTTCCACATCTTCATGCTTTTCCAGGTACTTAGCCAGTTTTTTAGCATTCTTATTCTGAGCTTTAACTCGTAAGCCCATTGTTTTAATACTTCTTTCCAAAAGCCAAACGGTATAATCGCTTAAATTACCTCCAAAATTCTTAGCTAGCTGAAAAATGGTATCAATATGTTCTTCCGTAGAAATAACAGTACCTGCCAGTATATCACTATGACCACCCATGTATTTAGTAGCAGAATGAATAACAACATCTATCCCGAAATCTATAGGATTCTGGTTCACCGGAGAAGCAAACGTATTATCTATCATACTCACAAGGCCATGCTCCTTAGCAATTTTTGATATTGCATTAAGATCTGTGATTGTAAGTAACGGATTGGAAGGCGTCTCTATATAAATAACCTTAGTATTCTCTTTAATCTCAGCTTCAAAACTTTTAGGCTTTAAGTCTTTTGTGAATGAATAGGAGATGCCGAATTTTTTGAACTCTTCAACTATCAGATTTCTGGTTCCACCATAAAGGGTGTTTTGTAACACCACATGATCTCCACTGCGCAAAAAGGCCAACATAGCTGTGCTTACTGCAGCCATTCCGCTTCCAAAGATCAAGGCAGCTTCCCCGTTTTCTAAAGCAGCCATTTTCTCAGCTAATGCAACCTGATTAGGTGTATTAAAATATCTTGGATATCGCTTTACCTCTACATCTTCAAAAGCATAGGAAGTAGACATGTATAATGGGGAAATAGCCCCTTTAAACTGAGTATCATTTAGTTCTCCTGCATGTGTGCAACGAGTGTTAATTCCAAGTTTCTTATCAATCATAAGCTTTGCTATTTTAGTATTCTAAATTTTGCTCTAATGTAAAAAGAATTTATCTAAACTCTTTTCAACAAAAGCTAATATCATAAATTCTAAAACTATTTTTCAGAAATAATAACCTGTGTTAATATATAGAGTTAAACTTAGTTTAAAGTCTCTGCTTTCATTCCTTCCACATCCGATAATCCGTATATTAGTTTCCTTAAATTAAAATGAAAAAGGAAATTATGAGCGAAGTTAAAGCATATGCTGCATCATCTAAAACTGCAGAATTAGAACCGTTAAAGATAGAAAGAAGAGATATCACTAATGAAGATGTAGAAATAGATATTCTTTACTGTGGAGTTTGTCACAGCGATATTCATACGGTAAAAAACGATTGGAAAAATTCTCAATATCCTGTAGTGCCAGGTCATGAAATTGTTGGTCGGGTAACCAAAGTTGGTGATAATGTAAAGAATTTTAAAGAAGGAGATCTAGTTGGAGTGGGATGTATGGTAGATTCTTGCCAAACTTGTGATTCTTGTAAGGAAGATCTGGAACAATATTGTGAAAACGGTGCAACTTTTACTTATAACAGTAAAGACAAGCATTTAGGCGGACATACTTTTGGAGGCTACTCAGAAAAAGTGGTAGTAGATAAAAAATTCGTACTTAACGTTCCTGAAAATTTAGATCTTGAAGCGGTAGCTCCTCTACTATGTGCAGGTATTACAACCTTTTCTCCTCTTAATCATTGGAATGTGAAAAAAGGAGACAAAGTTGGTGTGATTGGTCTTGGCGGATTAGGACATATGGGAATTAAATTTGCTCATGCAATGGGTGCTCATGTGGTAATGATCACTACTTCCCCAGAAAAAAGTAAGGATGCTACAAAATTAGGAGCAGATGAAGTTTTAATCTCCAAAGATGAGGGTGAAATGAAGAAACATGCTAATTCTTTTGATTTCTTACTGAATACGGTCCCTGTTGGGCATGATACCAATCCTTATATCGCATTACTTAAAAGAGATGCAACAATGGTGCTGGTTGGAGCAGTAGAACCTTTAGATCCAATTCATGGAGGCGGTTTAATTGCTAGTAGAAAAAGTATTGCAGGTTCTCTTATTGGTGGAATCAAGGAAACTCAGGAAATGTTAGACTTTTGTGGAAAACACAATATAGTTTCGGATGTGGAGATGATCGACATTCAAAACATCAATGAAGCATATGAAAGAGTTCAGAAATCTGATGTGAAATATCGATTCGTAATTGATATGAAGTCTCTTAAGGAGAGCTAAATCTTTTTCCAAAATAATTTATTGAGGTTGCTTTTAAAGTTCATACTTTAGGTCATCTGATTAACTTTCAGATTGTGCTGAATTGAGTTTTAAAAGCAACCTCTTTTTAGTTTAACTAATTAACCAAATACAACATGGGAATATTTTCATCTTTATTAGGAAATGCAGGCAGCATAGAAACAGCTGTTCTGGAAAAGGATTATGGGAAATTATTAATTCCTTCGGAAACTATTGAAGCTGGATTCAAATTGATAAGAGACACTTTTATATTTACAGATAAAAGATTGATCTTGATAGATGTGCAAGGCTTAACAGGTAGAAAAATGGAGTATTTCTCGGCAAGCTATCGAAGCATTTCTAGATTTAGTGTTGAAACCGCTGGAAGTTTCGATCTGGATGCCGAATTAAAGATCTGGATCTCTGGGGAACAAAACCCATCTATTTCAAAAAGATTCAACAAGAGTGTGGATATTTATGAAGTCCAGAAGATCTTGGCGGAACATATCTTATAAAGTAAGCTTTCAATTTCTTAAATGTAGAGCGAAAAACCTACAGGCTTTTTTATCTTAGCACTATGAAATTACTTTTTACGAATATTAAAGAACTGCTTCAGGTTAGAGAAACTTCTGTTTTAAAACTTTCAGGAAAAGAGATGAATATACTTCCAACGATCAAGAATGCTTGGTTATTAGTGGAAGATGATAAGATCTT
>JAGXIK010000153.1 GCA_024635715.1 Gillisia sp. | reverse complement strand
CAATAAGGAAAAGTTAGCGAATGATGTGATCTTGATCTCCGATACCGGAATGATCGCAAAAGACACACCTTCTATCACCACAGGTTTACGCGGATTGAGTTACGTAGAAGTGGAGCTTACAGGACCTAACAGGGATCTTCATAGTGGATTGTACGGAGGAGCGGTTGCAAATCCTATTAATGTGCTTACAAAAATGATCGCTTCATTGACTGATGAAAACAATCATATTACTATTCCCGGATTCTACGATAAGGTAGAGGAACTGAGTAAAGAAGAACGTGCGAAAATGGCAGAAGCCCCATTTTCTTTAGAAAAATATAAAGAAGCTTTAGATATCGAGGCTGTTTATGGTGAAAAAGGATATTCTACCAATGAGCGTAATTCCATTAGACCAACATTAGATGTAAATGGTATTTGGGGTGGATACACTGGCGAAGGCGCAAAAACGGTAATTGCTAGTAAAGCATTTGCTAAGATAAGTATGAGATTAGTGCCAAATCAAGATTGGCAAGAGATCACAGAATTGTTCAAAAAGCATTTTGAAAGCATCGCGCCTAAAGGAACTAGAGTAGTAGTGAAACCTCACCACGGAGGGCAAGCTTATGTTACGCCAATAGATACGGTAGAATACCAAGCAGCAAGTAATGCCTATAAAGAATCTTTTGGAAAAGAACCAATTCCACAGAGAAGTGGAGGTAGTATTCCAATTGTAGCACTTTTCGAAAAACAATTGAAAAGTAAAACTATCCTTATGGGATTTGGGTTAGATAGCGATGCTATTCACTCGCCGAATGAACATTTTGGGATCTGGAATTACTTGAAAGGAATTAAAACGATTCCTTTGTTTTATAAGCATTTTACTGAAATGACGAAGAAGTAACTGTGATATTAACTTTCGTGTTTTAAACTGAGTTTGTTACATTGTCCCGATAGCTATCGGGATGTCGAAATGTGAGTTCTATTAAAAAAAGAAACTTCGACAAGCTCAGTTTGACATTTTACTGAAAATAATTCCCCGCAGATCAAACAGATTTACGCAGTTTTATTTGCGTTTATCAGCGTAATCTGCGGGGTTAGTTTTTGCTGTCACTTCCATCGTCCAAATATCTATCCTGATCGAGGAGTTTTTTAAAAGAAATTAAAGTTTCTTCACATATTGTGTGATAATAACAATTTGCTGTCCATCTACCCTACCTTCAATATATTCGGCATTTTCATGATCTAGTGAAATTCTGCGTACTGCCGTTCCTTGTTTTGCAACCATACTACTTCCTTTTACCTTAAGGTCTTTAATAAGCACAACAGAATCTCCAGCTTCCAGGATCACTCCATTGCTGTCTCTGTGAACAATTGTTTTTGCTGCAGGATCTGCAACTTCAGTAGCTTTTGCCCATTCTTTCACATCCTCTTCCATATACATCATATCCAAAAGATCTTGTGGCCAACCTTCATTTTTAAGCTTTGTAAGCATTCTCCAGGCAACTACTTGAACTGCAGGAACGGTACTCCACATGCTATCATTTAAACATCTCCAATGATTCGCTTCAACTTTTTCAGGATCTTCAAGTTGTTCTTTACAAGTATTACAAGCAAGAATTGCGCTCTCGGCACCCTTGGTTGGGCTTTCTGGCACTTCGTAGATCTGAGGATCTTCTGTTGAACTACATAATTCACATTTTGATCCACTACGCTGAAATAATTCTTGTTCTACACTCATCGTTATTATATTTTGGAGGTAAAGGTAACCGATTCTTTAAAATACAGATGTGTAATACTTCAGAAGAACTTAAATGAAAATAAAAGTTGCTCTATGTTTGTAGAATTAAATATTTACTCTACATTTGTAGAGCAACGTAATAATTCAATATAAAATGCAATTATCAAATTCTGAAGAACAACTAATGCAGATCCTCTGGAAACAGGAAAAAGCATTGATGAAGGATCTTATTGAAGCTTATCCAGAACCTAGACCTGCTACTACAACGGTGGCGACTTTGTTAAAAAGAATGCAGGATAAGAAATTTGTAGATTATACTCAACAGGGTCGTTCTCGGGAATATTTTCCTTTGGTGCGTAAAAAGGACTATTTCTCCAAACATGTAAATGGTTTAATTAAGAATTTCTTTAACGATTCCAGCTCTCAGTTTGCTTCTTTTTTTACCAAAGAGACCAACCTTAGTAAAAAGGAACTGGAAGAGTTAAAAAAGATAATAGACCAAGAAATTAAAAGCAAATAGTTATGGAACACTATCTCTTAAATTCGGCTGCCTGCCTAGCTATATTGCTTCTTTTCTACAAGTTGTTATTAGAAAATGAAACCATGCATGGGTTTAAGAGGTTTTATTTGTTAAGTTCTGTGCTTCTAGCTCTAATAATTCCATTAATCACGTTTACAACTTATGTAGAGGTACCTACAGATTCTCTTCAGCAATTATCTGGTTCATCATTGATGATTTCTGAAACTGATTCTCCATCAAAACTTAACTGGGCCACAATTCTGTGGATCATTTATGGTCTAGGAGTAGTAGTTTTCAGTATTAAATTTTCATCAAATTTAATTCGTTTAATCAGAAGAATTCAGCAAAACCTGAAGCTCAAAAACAAAAGCTATGTCAATGTTCTTTTAAGCGATAAAATAGTACCACACACCTTTTTCAATTACTTATTTTTTAACAAAGAAGAGTATTTGAATAAACAAATACCTTCAGAAGTCATAGTTCACGAAGAGGCACATGCCAAACAATTACATAGCTTGGATATCCTAATAATGGAACTATTACAAATTGTATTCTGGTTCAATCCATTGATCTACCTGACTAAAAATGCAATAAAATTAAATCATGAATTTTTAGCCGATCAGTCGGTTATAAAAAATGGAATTGAAACCTCTATATATCAAAGAACCTTGTTGGCATTCTCATCAAATGCAGAAGCAAGCAACTTGGCAAATGCCTTTAATTATTCATCAATCAAAAAACGATTTACAGTTATGAAAACACAAACATCAAAAACATCATTTTGGGTTAGGAGCTTATTAATATTGCCACTAATGGCTTTATTATTTTATGGATTTAGCGACAAGGAAGTTGTGGTTAAGGATGGGGTGGATACTCCTAATACAATTCAGGATACCCTCCCAGATAAGAAACTCACATTGCACATTGACGGAGAGATCATTATTGTGAATGGCAAAGCCACCAATTTGAAGGGTTTTGTAAAAACAATGAATCAAACGACAAGTGATTGGACAAGTGAGGATTTTGGACTACATAGATTGGAAATTAAAGTAGCAGATGGCGTGAAGGATACTTTTATTTCTAAAATAAATGAAGTGTTCAAGGAAACAATTTTGGCAAAAAAAATAAAGAGTAATTCACCTTACATACCACTAAATAAGTCTCTCTCTTTTCAAGATATCGCCACAGAAAAGATGGTGAAGGAATATAACACATTAGCAAAAAAATATAATTCTTTACCTAAAAAGGAGAGAACCATTAGTCGAGAGGAATTAGGTAGAATGGTTTATATTTTTGACAGGATGACGAAAGAGCAAAGAGGTCGCTCTGAAAAATTCCCGGAAATTATTGTTCCAAAAAATGCTCCGGCGCCACCTATGCCGACTGATGGTAATAATTTAGAAGGAATTATTCCACCACCGCCACCGCCAACTATAGAACATTATGCACCTGTAGCACCGCAACAAGTTGGAGATATGGTTGCGCCACCGCCGCCACCTCCACCAATAAGTGCAGCAGATTTTATGAGAATGTTATCTAAAGAAGGAGCAGTTTTCTTTTATAAAGAAAAACAAATTTCCGGAAAAGAGGCTTTTGATATTGCCACAAAAAATAAGGAAATAAATATTCAGGTTACAGATCGTAATTCTAAAAAGCCAATTGTTAAGCTTTCTAAAGAACCGATAGAGTTAGAGGATAGGTAGTGAAAAAACAATTTTTTG
The DNA here is from genome assembly GCA_024635715.1 of Gillisia sp. Taxonomy (GTDB): domain Bacteria; phylum Bacteroidota; class Bacteroidia; order Flavobacteriales; family Flavobacteriaceae; genus Gillisia. The sequence continues at coordinate 2,535 of JAGXIK010000153.1, read as the reverse complement.
TCACAAAAAGCTTGGACAGTCCCGATAGCTCTCGGGACAGCTTGACAGCAGAGAAATTTTATTGATTTTTTAGCACAATGTCACTCTGAGCCTGTCGAAGAGTGACATTTATTTTTCAATGTCATTGGATGAAGTGATATAGTCTTCTACCAATTTTTCCATAATAGCTAAGGTTACAGTGCCCTGAGAAAGGATCACCTCATGAAAATCGCGGATATCGAAATTCTCTCCTAATTCCTTTTCAGCCTTTTCGCGAAGCTCTCTAATTTTTAGTTCTCCTATTTTATAAGAAACCGCTTGTCCCGGCCAAGAAATATATCGGTCTACTTCGGTATTGATCTCATGAAAAGATAAAGCGGTATTAGTTCTTAAAAAGTCAACTGCTTGTTGTTTGGTCCAACCTAAAGCATGGATTCCGGTATCTACTACCAATCTACAGGCTCGCCATTGCTCGTAGGTGAGTTTACCAAACATTTCATAAGGAGTTGTATAAATGCCCATTTCTTCGGCTAAAAATTCCGAATATAATCCCCAACCTTCCCCGTAAGCTGAAAGATAAAAGCGTCTTCTAAATTTTGGAATGCTATCTCCTAATTCAGCATTTAGTGAGATCTGTAAGTGATGTCCAGGCACTGCCTCATGCGCTGTAAGCGATGGCAGTACATAAAGTGGTCTACTAGGTAGATCGTAGGTGTTCACCCAATAATAGCCAGGCTGAGTGTCTTCTTGTGGAGAAATATATCTCCCTGTAGTATATTTTGGAGCGATGGCATCTGGAACTGCCGTCACGCCATAAGGTTTACGTGGTAACTTTTTAAAGAATCTTGGTAACTGGGCATCGATCTTTTTTGAAATGTTCCGAGCTTCTTTTAAAAGTTCTTCGGGAGTATTCGCATAAAACTGAGGGTCTGTTCTTAAGAAGAGTATAAATTCTTCGAAGGAACCTTCAAAATTTACCTCACTAATAATTTGTTTCATTTCTGTATTGATACGCTCCACTTCTTCCAACCCAATTTGATGGATCTCTTCTGCAGTTAGATCTAAGGTGGTATAATAATTCAGTCTATTCTGATAAAATTCTTGCCCATTAGGGATTTCTGAAACTCCTAAGCTAGTACGAGTTTTAGGTAGATATTCTTTATCGAAAAATTTCTTGATCTTCTTAAATTCGGGTAATACAGATTGCTTTATCGCTTTTTTAGCAGCATCTAAAATGGAATCCTTTTGGTATTTAGATAAACCGGAAGGCAGGTCATTAAACGGGGAGTAATAGTAGCTGTCTTTGTAATTTTTTACTAGTTGATCGTTATATGTGCTTTCATAACCTTCAAAGATCACTTTGGGTTGGGTGATACCTAACTCCAATCCTTTTCTGAGTAAAATGAGATGTTGATTTACATACTCCGGAATCGCATTTAATTTGTTGAGGTATGTTCTTACTTGAGAATAGTCTGCAAGTTGGGTGACATTATAAGGCAAGCTCAAATGAAATCCAGCGTCTGATAGTAAGGGGTTCAGGTATAGTTTATATTCAAAAGTATCAATTGTCTCCTGAAGTTTATATTTTAAAAGCTCCAGAGAGATCATGTCTGTTTGGGACATTTTCGAAGCATTTAATAAATTCAGCTTTTTTAATTGCTCACTTGCAAAAAGGGATTCTCTGCGATAGTGATCTTCTGTATAAAGACCCAACGGGAATTCCTTAACCTCATAACTTTTGTGGTCTTGAACCTGCTCTATGACATTATGAAGTTCTTCGGACTTCTGCTGAGAAAAAAGTGTTTGAAAAGAGAAAAAGCAAAAAGATAGCGTAAATAATAATTTGAAGCCTTTCATATAGGGATATTATGTTATTCAGTTAAAGATAGAATATACTAATGAAAAGAGAAAATCGGATTAAATAGCTTGTTGAGGTTTAAGTTCCCTAGCCTTCCAGAGATTTTTGATTTTAAAAGCTGCAGTTTAGTTTCCCAATATTCGGTTCCCTAATTTCTTTATCACAGTCTTAGCTTCTTCAGGATCTCTAGGGACTTCTTCCACAATTAATTCACCATTTTCTTGCTTCAAAAGATAACTAAATACAAATTTAGGATCTTCAGCTTCAGAATTAAATGCACCAAAACGCAGGTCGTTGAAGTACAGATTTTCATCTCTTTTTGAAATGGTATACCATCCTTGAGAAATATCAATTATTCGGTCTAAATTATTTTCATCCCTAAAAGAGTCGACTAAAAAATGATTTTTAGGGATACTTTTAAAAGTTATTGGTTGGGAATCGAAGATTGAATAATCTCCAATTAAATAAGCATCTTCCATTTCTACATTTGCAGACCACATAATGGTGTTAAATGGGCTAGGTCTGGTTTGGAGTTGCAGATAAGTAATATTTTGGGATTCTAATGCGTCTTTGAATTTGTAATAAGTAATTCCTTTTAAACCGATGGTACATAACAGGTATGCACTGCTTATAATGAGCCCAAGATTATTATATTTTCTTCTTTTTATAGATCCGCGTTTGGATCGCATTGCGAGGAT
>JAGXIK010000030.1 GCA_024635715.1 Gillisia sp. | reverse complement strand
GGTACTAAAACTAAGTTGGGGGAAATAGGGGAAAGTGTTGAAACCATAGATCAAGAAAAAACTCCTTTAGAAATTCAGATAAATAATTTTGTTAAAAAAATGATTGGTGGAGGAGCCATCTTTTTTATCATTGTTTGGATACTTAATTTTAGAACCTCATTAGATTTGTTGGATAGTTTCTTGAAGGCATTAACCCTTGCAATGAGTATTTTACCTGAAGAGATCCCTGTAGCATTTACCACCTTTATGGCATTGGGAGCATGGCGACTTATGAAGCAAGGAGTAATTGTAAAGCAAATGAAAACGGTAGAATCTCTGGGAAGCGCTACTGTTATTTGTGTAGATAAAACGGGTACAATCACTCAAAATAAGATGAGTTTAGTCTCTATTTATTCTGTTGAAACAAAGAAAAATGAAGATCCAAAAAAGCCTTTAAGCGAAGCGGGGAAAGAACTTATTCGAATTTCTATGTGGGCCAGTGAGCCAATTCCTTTTGATCCTATGGAAATAGCCTTGCATGAAGCCTATTCCAATACCTGTCCTATGGATGAGCGAAAGGATTATAAAATGATTCACGAATATCCTCTTGGCGGAAAACCACCAATGATGACCCATATATTTCAGAATAGTAAAGGAGAAAAAATTATAGCAGCAAAAGGAGCTCCTGAAGCATTTTTAGAAATATCCAACTTAGATCCTGAAGAAAAGAATGAAATTCTTGAGGTTATCAAGAATTTGGCAAAAAAGGGATATAGACTTCTAGGAGTGGGGTTAGCTGATTTTAGTAAGGATAAATGGCCCAAAACACAACAAGAATTTCAGTTTAAATTTGAAGGCCTCGTGGCTTTTTATGATCCTCCTAAAAAAAATATAGAAGAGGTTTTTCAAGGCTTCTATAAGGCTGGAATTAAAGTAAAAATAATAACGGGTGATATTGCTGAAACTTCTATGGCTATTGCTCAAGAAATAGACTTTAAAGGATATGAAAAAAATATGAGCGGAGATCAGCTCATGGAGTTATCAGATTCTGAAATTCAAGAAGTGGTTTTGAAGACTGAGCTTTTTACCAGAATGTTTCCAGAAGCTAAACTGAGAATTATAAACGCACTAAAAGCTAAGGGAGAAATCGTAGCAATGACTGGAGATGGGATAAATGATGCACCAGCGCTTAAAGCAGCTCATATTGGTATTGCAATGGGAAAAAAAGGGACAGAAATCGCAAAGCAAGCTGCCTCTTTAATTTTATTGGAAGATGACTTAGAAAAGATGCTAGATGCCATCGCAATGGGACGCCGTATCTACACTAATTTAAAGAAAGCAATACAATACATCATTTCCATTCATATTCCCATTATACTCATTGTAGCAATTCCATTAATGTTGGGTTGGATCTATCCTAATATTTTTTCTCCAATTCACATTATTTTATTGGAGTTAATAATGGGGCCAACCTGTTCTATAGTTTATGAAAATGAACCTATAGAAAAGGATATCATGATTAAAAAACCGAGACCTATTTCTACTACATTTTTTAATTGGAAAGAACTAACTACAAGTGTTTTGCAAGGCTTGGTAATAACGTTGGGAGTTCTTGGAATATATCAGTTTTCTGTGAGTTCTGGTTACGATGAATCTACAACTCGAACTATGGTTTTTACCACGCTTATTTCAGCAAATATATTTCTAACCTTTATTAATCGTTCCTTCTATTATTCTTTACTCACCACCTTTAAATATGAGAATAAGTTGATTCCATTAATAATTGGAATAACCCTTGGAATTACTTTGATGTTGTTGTTTGTAACACCAATAACTAAATTCTTTGAGTTTCAGTCACTAAACATTTCTCAAATTATGATAAGTGTTTCTACTGGATTGATCTCAGTTATTTGGTATGAACTGGTAAAATGGAGAAAGCGAATTAAAAATACGGACCACTCAAAAAGTATCAGTTTTAGCTGATTTTTCAAAAACAATGAATTTAATTCTTTCAAATTAATGATATTGGTCATTGTTCAAATGGTTTTCTCTATCTAGTTTTAATGATTAATGATTAATGATTAATCATTCTTAATTCTTAATTAATTCGAAATGAAACCATTTAATTGTTGGGTTTTCTTAAGCTTTTTACTTCTTAGTTTGAATTTAATGGGGCAAGATAAATGGACTCTAGAATTTAAGCCAGGACTCAATTTTCCAAGTACAGATATTGGAGAAACTAGCCTGCAAACGGGTTTTGGTTTCGAACTGATTGGAGCATATAAAATTTCACCTCAATTTGATATTTATGCTGGCTGGGGCTGGAATCAATTTAGGACAAAGAAAGCTCTTATCAATGAAGAAAGCGATGTTAACGAAACTGGCTATAGCTTCGGTTTAAAATTCAAAGATCCATTTCTAAATTTTGCTAAAACATCCTACGTTTTAAGTGCAGGTGGAATCTATAATCATCTAGAAGTAGAGGACAGGTTAAATGAGACATTCGGAGATACGGGTCATGGCCTAGGTTGGCAGGCTTCAGTAGGATTGGAATACCTTATTGCGGAAAATTGGTCCTTACGTCCAGAACTAAGATATCGCTCTCTTTCAAAAGACTTGAACTATATAAATATTACAGAAAAAATAGATCATAAGTATTTTTCATTTGGGTTGGGACTTGCTGTAAATTTTTAGCTAATACTCAAATCTCATCTTAAATCCTTATTTTAGCTTAGCAATATTGTTATTACTTGCCCCAAGCCCCATCTATATTTGATTATGTAATAATTATAATTTTTATGGGGAAAACTAAAACCATATTAGATAATTCAAAAGTATTCTTTGCTGAAGTTGGGGATATTTCATACTTCACTGGCCGATTCTTTCGGGAGGTATTTAAGCCACCTTTTGAGTTTAAGGAATTACTGCGCCAATGTTTTTATATGGGTAATAGATCCTTGTTGCTTGTAGTAGTAACGGGGTTTATTTTAGGTTTGGTATTTACCTTACAATCCAGACCTACACTAACAGATTTTGGTGCAGAATCTTGGATGCCTTCTATGGTGGGTGTTTCTATAGTACGTGAAATAGGTCCAGTTATTATAGCTCTTATATGTGCAGGTAGAATCGGTTCTGGAATTGGGGCAGAATTGGGCTCTATGCGGGTTACAGAACAAATAGATGCTATGGAAGTATCTGGTACCAATCCGTTTAAGTATTTGGTGGTTACAAGAATAATGGCTACTACCTTAATGTTGCCATTACTTATAGTAATTGGAGATACAGTAGCATTATTAGGATCGGCCCTTATAGAAAATCTAAAAGGGGAGGTCTCCTATCTATTATATTTCAATCAAGTTTTTGATGCCATTACTTATGCTGATATAATACCTGCTACCATTAAATCTTTTTTCTTCGGATTTGCAATTGGCCTAATAGGTTGTTACAAGGGATATTATTGTTCTAAAGGAACTGTAGGAGTAGGAGAGGCATCTAATGCAGCTGTGGTATACACTTCTATGCTTTTGTTTGTCATAGATTTTATCGCGGTGTTCATAACTGATATATTTTTTTAAATCTAATGGAATCTGTAAATAAAATATCGCCGGTTTTAGAACTCAAAGATTTGCGAAAAAGCTTTGGGGAAAACCACGTGTTGAATGGTTTTAATTTAAAACTATATAAAGGTGAAAATCTGGTAGTAATGGGAAAATCTGGTTCAGGGAAATCTGTAATGATAAAATGCCTAGTTGGCTTAATTGAAGCAGATAGTGGCAGTATCAGAATTAAAGAGCATGACATTACTAAGTTGGGCCAAAATGAATTAGATATTTTACGAACAGAGATTGGTTTCTTATTTCAGGGAAGTGCATTATATGATTCTATGACCGTTAGAGAGAATTTGGAATTTCCGCTAAGACGCCATAAGAAAAAGCTCGAATTAAAAGGAAATACAGAAACTTTGGTTATGGAAGCACTAACCAATGTTGGATTGGCACAGTCCATAGATCTTATGCCAGCAGAACTTTCTGGAGGAATGCAAAGACGAGTGGCCTTAGCTAGAGCTCTAATTTTAAAACCAAAAATAATTTTGTACGACGAGCCAACAACGGGCTTGGATCCCATAACGTCCAAGGAAATAATACAGCTTATGCGAACTATTCAAGACACGTATAACACCTCTTCATTAATTATAACCCACGATGTGGACTGTGCACGAGTAATTTCTAATAGGATGATATTATTGGTAGATGGGGTTAATTATGCAGAAGGAACTTATCAAGAATTAATAGCTTCAGAAGATCCAAAAGTGCAAGCATTCTTTAAAAATTAATAGGTATGAACAAGTCAACTTCACAAAAAATAAGATTAGGAGTGTTTGTAGTGGTAGGGTCCCTACTACTTATAGCGGCCCTATATTTTATAGGAAATAGACAGCATTTATTCAGTAAAAATGTTGCGCTATATGCAGAATTCTCTAATGTAAATGGGTTGCAACTGGGGAACAATGTTCGCTATTCTGGTATTAATGTGGGAACCGTTGCTAAAATTGAAATGCTTGGGGAATCCAATATCATTATAGAGATGATGATTGAAGAAAAAACAGCGAATTTTATTCGAAAAAATGCGATTGCTACCATTGGTTCCGATGGATTAGTAGGGAGTATGGTAGTGAATATTTTTCCAGGCGAAGGAGAATCTCCATTAATTATTCCTAACGACACTATTGTTTCTTATAGTAAAATTGGAACCGATGAGATGCTATCTACTCTAAGTGTAACTAATGAAAACGCAGCATTACTTACTGCAGATCTATTAAAGATTACCAATAAAATTCTAGAAGGCAAGGGTACGCTTGGGGTTTTGATAGCCGATACTACAATGGCCGAGAACATCAAAGAAACTATAGACAAACTAAAAGCCACTTCCGTAAGTACTTCTAATACTATGTATAATTTAAATAGAGTTATTGCAAAAATAGATATGGAAGAAAGTGTAGCTGGTGTTTTACTAAATGATACGCTCTCGGGAAAACAAATAAAATTAGTGCTGGATAATTTAGAACAATCTAGCAACGATATTAATAGTGTTACTAAGGATTTGGGAAGTCTTATTTCTGAAATAAAAAATGGAAAAGGGACTCTTAATTATCTGACTACAGATGAGGAGTTGGTTAAAAATATAGATTCCACAATGATGTATATAAAGGAATCTACTTTTAAGTTTAACCAAAATATGGAAGCTTTAAAGCATAATTTTTTCTTTAGAGGATATTTCAGAAAATTAGAAAGACAGAAAGAAAGAGAAGAAAAAAGTAACTAAATGGGGTAATATGAAAATAGAACATCTTGAGGAACGAATTACAGACTATAAAGAATCTATTAAAGGAGTAGTAGATAAAAAAGTACAGTGGAACGATCTAACAAAACCACTTTTACATAAAACTTTAAAAGGGATCATAACTCAATATCAATTAGGGTGGAGAGTACAGGAGCTAAACTGGATCCACAATAATGAAGCAATAAATATCTCTTTTGATTCTTTCCCAAAAGATCTTATAGATTGCACAAACCAGATCCCTGCATTTCAATTTATCCCCGGAGGAGCTTTGGTGTTTTCCCAAACCTATAGTGGGGATGTATTTATATTTATCCTTTTTCCTGAAATTGATTCGTTGCCCACAGAAAATAATATTACTGAGATAGGATTATTTAATCCATTAGATATAAATGAAAAGTTTATTATAGAAAAAGTAGATGAATTTTTGAAAGAAATGATCCAATGGGAGCTTCCAAATAAGCCTAGAAAATTAGGGTTTCAGCAAACAACGGCTAAGCAGGAATTATAACAAATGTTTTTGTACTTCTAATTCTTTTTTGGCTTCACGGTAACCAATTTCAAAAATAGCGTCTAAGGTTTTTAGATCGAAGATCCCAAACTTTGTAAGTCCAGCAGGAGATATAACGAAATCGCAGTCTTTAAATTTGTGAAGCGATTGGTTCCCCAAACTTATTTGTAGGGACCTATTGAGTATTTGATAAGAATGGCTTAAATCTTCAATTTGTATGGTCTCTAGCGGATTTACGAATACTCCAATTATTTTGTTGCAAAGAGGTTTTAGAGGTTCAATAGGAAAATTATTAAGAAGCCCGCCATCTACGTAAACTCCCTTTTTAATGGGAATAGGAGTGAAAATCCCAGGAAAGGAGGCCGAAGCTAGTATTGGTTTTATTAATTCTCCCGAACTAAAGATCTTAATTTTTCCATCTATCAAATTTGTAGCTGTGACAAACAGTTTTTTCTCCAAAGAAGAAAAATCATCTTCTTTAAAAAGGCCTTCGAAATCTTTATAAAATTTTATACTATCAATAAACCCTGGTTTGTTTATCGCATAGCGACGATAGTTGAAGATAGGAACTTCTTTAAAAAATCTAAAAATATCTTGCCAAGAATTTCCAGCAGCATACATTGCCCCAACGACTGCTCCGGCACTAGTGCCAGAAATGTGAGTTACTTCTACTCCTTGTTCTTCTAAGGCCTTGAGTGCTCCTATATGTGCCACTCCTCGTGCACCACCACCCGATAGAACCAATCCAATTCCCATATTCCTATAAATTATATAATCTTTTCTATGATTCGCTTCAAATTACAACCAATCCTTCAGGTTATTTATTTTTTAAAACCTTTTCTCCAAACCACCATTTTCTGTTAAATGAAGTTTTCTTCAACTTATACTTTTTAATTGTTGAGGTGTCTAATTTAGTGACTATTTCATCTACAGAATCTGTCACGAATATATATTGAAGATCTTTTTCAGTAATAGTTCCATTTAACTCCATGATCCTCAAATGTTCTAATAATTCTGAATGATATTCCTTTCCGAATAACACTATAGTAAATTCATCTATTTTCTGGGTCTGTATAAGAGTAAGGGATTCAAAAAGTTCATCCATAGTTCCAAATCCACCAGGCATGACAATGAAGGCGTAGGAATATTTTACCAACATGACCTTGCGAACAAAAAAATATGGAATATTGATCCATTTGTGTAAATAAGGATTAGGGTTTTGTTCTATAGGTAAAACGATATTAAAGCCAACAGAGAAACCACCTGCTTCAAAAGCGCCTTTATTGGCAGCTTCCATTATTCCAGGTCCTCCTCCAGTCATTACTGTGAATCCCATTTTTGCCAGTTCTTTACCTAATTTTTCGGTTTGTTGATAAAAAGGGCTGTTTGGGCCTAACCTTGCAGATCCAAATACGGTAACACAAGGTCCTAAAAAGTGCATTTTTCGGAAAGATTGAATGAAATACCACGCAACTTTTGCAGTAAAGTACAATTCTGATAGTATGGATCTTGGTCCTTGAAGAAAAGAATGCTCCTCGGTTAAAACAGGTAATTTATTATTGGTTTTTCTCATGATCCTGAATCAGCCTATTATAATATTCTAAATCTCCAGTTGGTATTTTCACGCTTATTTTTTGGATCTAAACCTAAGGATTGATTGTTTATCCAAAAGCGGTAGATTCCAACTTGATTGGTTTCTAGACTTAAGCTGAAGTTATCATTACAATCCAAGATATCCAAAGCTAAAGTCATGTGTGCAGATTTAGATTTTGGTTCTAAATTAATTATATCAGAAACTTAAAGTAATGATAATTATCACCTTATCAGCTAAACTTGAAGTTTAGCTGATAATACTTCCATCTCCCATTTCTATAATACGATCTGTTTTATTAGCAAAATCTTTATCGTGAGTAACTACAAGAAGTGATAAACCTTGCTCTTCACTTAACTGCTTGAAAATATTGAATACATTTTCAGAATTATGGCTATCTAAATTCCCGGTAGGTTCATCTCCCATTATTATAGATGGATTATTTATTAATGCTCTGGCTATTGCTACACGTTGCTTCTCACCTCCAGAAATTCTTGAAGCTTTTTTATCTGCTAGATTCTCTATTCCTAGAATTCGAAGTTTTTCCATAGCATCATGTTTAATCTCAGCAATGGATTTTTCTGCTAACTTTTTAGCTGGAAGCATCACATTTTCTAGTACTGAAAATTCTGCCAATAGGTAGTGGAACTGAAAAACAAAACCAATATGTTTATTCCGAATGTAGGAAAGTTTGTCCCTGTGCTGCCCGGTAATTAATTTCTCATTTAAATATAATTCGCCTTTATAGTCTGTATCCATTGTGGATAATATATATAATAACGTAGATTTTCCACAGCCAGATTTCCCCATAATAGATACGAATTCACCTTGTTGAACTTTAAAATTGATGTCTCTAAGTACATGAAATAGGACAGGTTTTTCAAAGTATTTATTAAGGTTTTTAGCTTCAAGTACTGTTTTCATTATTATCTATTATTGACCTCTAATTATATGAACAGGATCTATTTTTTTGGCTTTTAATGAAGGCAGAGAGCCGGCTAGAAAAGTTGAGATCATAGCAAAGCTTATTCCTATTACATAGAACCAAGGACTAAAATTTATTGGATAAGTGGCGATAGTGGGAAGTGCCTCTGTCTGGAAAGGAATTTTATCTATTACAGAAGATAAAATATATCCAAGGATTAAACCTAATATTCCTCCAACCAACCCGATGATTATGGCTTGGGTCATAAAGATCATTTGTACATCTTTTCCCGAAAACCCTATAGCTTTTAGAATAGCTATATCATTCATCTTTTCATATATGAGCATATTTAAAATATTGTAAATACCAAAGCCAGCAACAATTAGCAAGGTTAGGGATACAGCATAGGTAATGAGGTTTCTAATATTTGTGCCTGTTTCAAATTGTGCATTTGCAGTATTAATATCTATTGCTGTAAGATTGAACTGTTGCTCAATTTTTTTGGCAAGAGGAATCGCATTGTCTATATCGTAAAGTTTCACATTTATATCTGTGATGTAATTTTCTGGTTCCCCTAAAATTCTTTGTACAGTTTTTATATTCGCAAAGCTTTGAATATTATCTAGATCTGCAATTCCACTTTGATATATGCCTACGATTTTAAGAGGAAAAATATCTCCTTGAATGGTACTTATTTGTACTCTGTCTCCAAGTTTTAAAGACATTTTATCTGCAATTCCCGCTCCTAATAAAATGCCATTGTCACTATTATGTAGGCTTTCTGCCGTTCCTTGAGTGATGTAATCTTTAAAATTAAACAAAGAAGCTTCTTTAAGCACGTCTATACCCGTAAGATTACCTCCTATTTCAATAGATCCAGCTATGTAAAAGATCTGGGTTTTTATTTGTGGTAGCGCCCCTTTTACAAGTTTATCATTATTTAAATGCTGAATTATAGGAAGAGCATTATGAATTTTTCTCTGATTTTGTTTCGGTTTTATAGAATGAACTATGTTAAAAGCATTTTCAAATTCTTTATAAATAGCTACTGGTTGTTTTTCTGAAGGTTCTATTTCATTAAAGACATGAACATGAGGGGTTTGATTGAGAATAAGACCGTCCAACATTCCATTAAGACCAGTCATAAAACTTACTAAAGTGATATAAGATCCAATTCCAAATGTTACTCCCAAAGCAGCAATAGAGGTTTGCTTAATCTTAGTGATTAAGTGTGTTTTTGCAATACCTAATATGAGCTTCCAATTTATCATTTTTCGGGTTTGTAGATCCAAGTATCTTCTGTGATCCCAGAAAGGATTTCCACAACATCCATACTTTGAAGCCCAAGATCTATTTCTTTAATTCCATTTTCAGTTCTAACTTTTGAGTCTTCAATTAAATATTCCTTTGGGATTGTAAGTGTGTTCTTTTTGACCGCAATAATAATATTTGCTTCTCCAGATAAGCCCGGGTATAATATTTCTGGGGCATTAATGAAATTTGCTTCAATTAAAAATGTCTGGTTTCTTTTATCTTTTTCAGGATAAATTTTGCTTACTAAAGCCTTAAACGTTTTATTTGGGTAAGCATCTAAATTAATGATCACTTCTTGGCCTTTCTTAATTTTCACTATATCTACTTCATCTACCAGCATTTCAATTATAAAAATGTTTGCACTGCCAACCGAGGCTAGAGCTTGTGTAGTATTAACGATCTCGCCTGGATTTTTATTCAGGGCATATACTTTCCCATTGATCTTGCTGGTTACCTTAAAATCTTCTGTAGTGCTAACAGAGTTTTTGTAATTATTCTCTGCCTGTTTTAATTGAATTTGAAGTTCATTTCTGGTTCTTCCAAATTCTCTTTTTAAGAGATTCAATGAATTTATAGAAAGTTGATAGGTGAGTTCTTTAGTATCATAATCGGCCTTGGAACCAATTTGTTGATCCCATAGATTTTTTTGTCTAAAATAATTTATAGAATCATTTAAAAGTTTGAGCTTTTGAGCCTTTATTTCCTCTTCTAAACTCTTTAAAATAGCAGTGCTGCCAGAATAATTTTTTTGAGCCAGTTTATAGGATAGCAATGCGTTTTCTGAATTTAACTTAGGGTTGGTATTAATTATCTGGGCTAGAGCAGCTCCTTTATTTACTATATCACCTTCCTCTACCAGGTTTCTGTCCAAGATGCCATTAACGATAGCGTATACTTGATATAAGCTATCTGGCTGTATAATTACTGAAGAATAAACAGATTCTGTTATGGTTGTTAAATTTGGCTGTATTTTTTCATCCTTTTTTGAGCAGGAAGTCAATAGAATAAGAAGCAAACTAAATACAAGGGTTTTGAACATCTTAATAGTTTTAACCAAATTTCATTGAAATTCAGTTATTTATGAATGATAAATATCATATTTAGAACTCCTCAATACTTTTAAATTAGAGCTTATAACAATTCAAATAAAGCAGTTATGGATGTCTCTCTTTTTCTAGCCAAATTTTGGGGTTGGTATTTATTGATATTTTTCTTCATTTTAAGTTATAATCCCAAAAGGATCAAACAAATATATGACGATTTAAGGGATCAAAAGTTTGCGATTTTGGCAGCGTTTTTAGCTGTTATTATAGGACTCTTGAATATACTTTTTCATAATGTCTGGGAGGCTGATTGGAGGTTCGTAATTACAGGCCTTGGATGGTTATCATTGCTTTTTGGATTTTCATTATTCACATTTCCCAATCAGTTTATTAAAGCTGTAGGTGCTCTTAATGTTAAATTGGTGCAGGTGGTATATGTATTATTATTCCTTATTGGCTTGTACCTATTAAATGTGGCTTATCAGTTAGTGCCTTATTGATCTTATTGAAGTTGTTTAATTTATAAAATGTGCAATTTTAAATTTTATGCCCCCAAACTATAGATAGCCCCTCATTTTAATATTTAAATAAAAGGAGATGAAAAAATTAATAGTAACTTTTAGTGAATTAGGCTTAAAGGACTTGCCAATAGTAGGCGGGAAGAATGCCTCATTAGGAGAAATGTATAATCAATTAAGTGATCAGGGAATTTTAATTCCTAATGGTTTTGCAACTACTTCTTCTGCTTTTTGGCAATTTTTAGATGAAAATAATATTGAAGAAAAATTGCAAGTCCTTTTGAAAGATCTAAATAGGGAAACCTATGTTAATCTTCATGAAATAGGGGAGAAGGCACGAAAATATATATTGGATAGTAACTTCTCCGAAGCATTTTCAGAAGAAATTTTTAAAGCCTATCAAAACTTAACTAATAATGAACTTTCTGAAGTTGCAGTGAGAAGTAGTGCCACGGCAGAAGATCTTCCTCAGGCCAGTTTTGCCGGCCAACACGAAACCTATTTAAATATTAAAGGGAAAGATGCACTGCTGGTAGCAGTTAAGAATTGTTTTGCATCGCTTTACACAAATAGAGCTATAAAATATAGAGAAGATAATGGCTTTTTGCATAGTGATGTGGCATTATCTGTTGGAGTTCAAAAAATGGTAAGATCAGATAAAGCTTGTTCTGGAGTAGGTTTTACTCTAGAGCCAGAATCTGGTTTTCAACAAATCATCCATCTTTCGGGGGTTTGGGGATTGGGTGAGAATATTGTTCAAGGCACAGTTAACCCAGATGAATTTTATGTTTTTAAACCTACTTTGGAGCTGGGGAAAAATGCAATTATACAAAAGAAATTAGGAGACAAAAGTGAGACTTTGATCTATGCAGAGTCTAATGGACATTCTTCTACAGTAAATATTCCTACGGAAATTGAAAAACAGCAAGAATTTGTTCTCACAGATTTAGAAGTGCTAAAATTAGCAAACTGGGCCTTGGCGATAGAAAAGCATTACAAGAAAGCTATGGATATAGAATGGGCGAAAGATGGTATTACCAATGAGCTATTCATTACTCAAGCTCGGCCAGAGACCGTACACCATTCTAAAGCTCAAACGGGTTATATCATTTACAATTTAACAAACAGGGGTGAAGTTTTAGCAACAGGAAATGCTATAGGCACTAAAATTAGTGTAGGTACCGCCCGGCTGTTACAATCTCCAATGGATTCTCATAAACTTAAGGAAGGGGATATTATTATTACCAATACCACTAGTCCAGATTGGGATCCTCTTTTAAAGAAAGCTGGAGGAATTGTTACAAATACAGGTGGGAGAACAAGTCATGCCGCTATTGTAGCAAGAGAATTAGGCGTTCCTGCCGTGGTAGGTTCAAAAAACGCTACCGAGGCCATACAAGATGGCGAAATAATCACAGTGTCTTGTTCTGAAGGGAAAACAGGATTTATTTATAAAGGAAAATTGGATTTTGAAGAGCATCATATTGATCTTAAGAATATAAAACTGCCCGAAACGGAGGCGAAACTTATTTTGTCTGATCCAGAAAAGGCTTTTCAACTTTCTTTATACCCAAATTCTGGGGTAGGATTATTGAGAATGGAATTTATAATTACTCATAAAATCCAAATTCACCCCATGGCATTGGTTAAATTCCGTGAGATCAAGGACGAATCAGTAATAGACGAGATTAAAAAATTAACCGCTGGATATCCTAGTAAAACAGAATACTTTATAGATCAGTTAAGTCAAGGTATAGCTACTATTGCAGCCGCTTTTTTTCCGAAGGAAGTAATAGTGAGAATGAGTGATTTTAAGACTAATGAGTACGCGAATTTAATAGGAGGTAAACAATTTGAACCAAAAGAGGAAAATCCAATGTTGGGCTTTAGAGGTGCGTCCAGATATTATCATGAACTTTATAAAGACGGATTTAGTTTAGAATGTGAAGCGATAAAAAAGCTTAGAGATGAAATGGGGCTCACTAATGTAAAAGTAATGATCCCATTTTGCAGAACCCTCGAAGAAGGTAGAAAAGTGATTAAAGTACTGGCTGAAAATGGCTTAATACAAGGAGAGAATAACTTGGAGATCTATATGATGGTAGAGATACCCAGCAATGTGATCTTAGCTACAGAATTCGCTGAAATATTTGACGGATTTTCTATTGGTTCCAATGATCTTACACAACTCACATTAGGAGTAGACAGGGATTCTGAAATAATGGCCACGATTTTTAATGAAAATGATCCGGCTACAAAAAAAATGATTGAAATTGCTATCAAAAAAGCCAATGAATCTGGAATAAAAATAGGTTTATGCGGTCAAGCTCCAAGTGATTTTCCGGAATATGCTTCTTTTTTATTAAATGCAGGGATAGACAGTATTTCCTTTAATCCAGATGCGCTCTTAAAAGGCATAGAAAACATGTATAATGCTGAAGTAAAAAAGCGTTCTAAACTAACTTCAGATTAAAAATCTATAGAATTTTTAAAATATGATAATTGTCATATTTTAAATAGTTAAAGTATTGTATCTTAGTGTTCTAGTTGAAAGTAAAAGTTCTTTGATACTTATAAAAGCATTGGTTCTTATTGCAGAAATGCAGTAAAAATCATTAGAAGTCAAGTTTGTTCTTGTAGAAGTGATGAGGCATTTTCGTAAAGGAATGTTTAACATACTCTCTGTTTATAGAACATTTTTAGTCTTCTATAAATCGGGGGAGTCTTTAGGGATTTCCCCGATTTAAAATTTTGTCTTAAATTTTAAATAGTAAAAAGATATTGAAGTGTCTGTATTGATTCGAATTGCTTGTTTTCTAGATTAATTTGTAGAATTTTTCAAGATATTTAATCAATTGCAGTGCATTTTCAAAGAAACAGGGATCTTAGATGAGATCCCTGTTTTTTTGTTTAATAAGTATAGAATTTTTTATTTAATTTTAAGTTCCTTTCTAGCTAAATAGAAATCTACCTTCTCACAAGTATCATCATTAATTCTATTTTCCATTTCTTTTAAAGTTTTTGGCGGTGGTATAATTACTTTATCGCCTTTTTTCCAGTTTAATGGCAAAGCCACACTATATTCATCGGAGACTTGTAATGCCAATAAGGCTCGTAAGATTTCATCCATGTTTCGCCCAATGTTCAAAGGATAATACATGATCAATCTAATCTTGAAATAAGGATCAATAAAAAACACAGCTCGTACTGCTGCAGTTTCGCTTTCATTAGGTTGTAGCATTCCATATAACTTTGCCACTTTCATATCTATATCTGCAATAATTGGAAAGTCCAGATAAACTCCTGTCTTTTCATTTACATTGTTCACCCAAGCTAAATGGGAGTGAATACTATCTATACTTAAGCCTATTAGTTTTGTATTGAGGGCATCAAATTCGCTTTTTCTTTCTGCAAAACCACTTAATTCTGTTGTGCAAACTGGAGTGAAATCTGCCGGATGTGAAAACAGGATCACCCATTTACCATCTGCATAATCTGAAAATTGTAATCTTCCCAGTGTGGTCATTGCTTCAAAATCTTCAGCATTATCCCCAATCCGGGGCATAAAATAGATTTTATTTTCTTCAGTTTCCATAATACTATAATTTAAAAAGTTGAATAATAATTTCATTAAAAATATCAGGCAAAATTTAGTTTTAGATATGAAAAATGTTAGCAGTGATTTTTTTATTAAAGCATGATTTTTATCTAATTAGATTATTTTATTAGTATCTAAAAAGTCTAAACAATCGTCATACCGCCATCTACTATCATTTTGGTTCCAGTAATATATTTGCTTTTATCGGAGGCTAAAAACAAAACCATTTCGCCAATTTCTTTAGATTCGGCATACCTTTTAAAAGGAACCGTTTTTTCAAAATTTTCTTGGGCAATTTTGGAGTCTTCTGGAGAGATTTGTTCTTCTATAGAACGCATCATCCTGTTATTTACCGGTCCAGGATGTACTGTATTAACGCGTATCTTTCTATCTGCAAATTCTAGTGCAGCCACTCTCATAATCCCAACTGCAGCATGTTTAGTTGCAACATAAGCTCCTAAACCTGCAAATCCCTTTAATCCTGCAACCGAAGAAGTAATAATTACGCTGCCTTCATTTTCCATTTTAGGAATCACTTTTTGACAACCTAACCAGACACCTTTTATGTTAACAGCTATTACTTTATCAAATTCAGCTTCAGGATAATCTGCGATAGGTTTAAACACACCTTCTATCCCTGCGTTGTTAAAAAAGATATCTATCTTTTGAAACTCTTTTAAGGTTTGGGAAACATATTTGCTAACTTCCATTTCTTTAGAAACATCGGCAACACAATAACTGATGTTAGGGCTAGCTATTTTCTTGATTTCAGCTTTTAGTAAATCCTCATCTAGATCTACTAACATAACTTTTGCGCCTTCTTGTATAAATAATTTAGCTGTTTCTATACCTATTCCACCAGCACCACCAGTGATTATGGCTACTTTATTTTTTAAACTATCCATGATTATTAATTTAAGTGATTATATTTTTTAATTCTCATTAAATATAATTTTCATGTATCGGGATTCATATGACTTTTGTCATATGTGATTTTTAAGAAAGCAAGTAGTTTTAAGTATGTGTTTAATGATTAAATAATTAGTTTCTAGTGTCTTAAGAATAAGTAGTCTAGTCTCAGTAAATTGATTGTATCTAGCACTAATAACTGCTATTATGGGAGAAATAGCCACATCTAAAAGACAAATCACCTTGTTTTACAACCCCAATTCTAATAGGGCGAAAAAAACATTGGCATATGCAAAAGCAGAAGGATTCCCTGTACAGGAAGTAAACCTTCTAAAAACTACATTAACAGGGACTCAAATTGCTGAATTGGCAGGGAAACTGAATCTAGAAATCAAAGATCTGGTTAATCAAGAGCACCCATCTTATAATTCACATTTTAAACCTCACGAACTTTCTGAGGAGGATTGGATAAAAATGATCAGGCACCAACCAGAAATAATGAAACAACCAATTGCCCTGCGGGGAGAAATAGCAATACTTATAAGTACACCAACAGATATTATAAATATTTAGTAGCTGTGCTAAAGAAGAAAAGATCAATACTTACTAAATTCTAAAAAGATGAATAAAATACTTGTACCAATAGATTTTTCTGAACACTCAGAATTTGCATTGCGAGTAGCAGCCACTATTGCGAAAAGAAGTAAGAGTGAACTTGTTGCACTCCACATGTTAGGACTCTCTGATGAAGGCTTGACCAGAAGAGAAACTGAAGAATTACAAGAGTCTATATTGAATTTGAAATTCTCTGATACTAAGTTTACAGATTTTCTTGATCGTATATATTTACATGGAGTTAAAATTCAACCATATGTTCAGCGAAATAAAGATTTTTTTGAAATAGACCGCATTGCAAAAAATAATGGAGCCTGTTTAATAGTGATGGGTTCTCATGGCAGTAAAGGAATTAGTGAAGTCTTTGTTGGTTCTAATACAGAGAAGGTAGTAAGAACCTCTAGTTTGCCTGTATTGGTTATTAAGAGCCCCGTGGTTAACTTTAAATTTAATAAAGCGGTGTTTATATGCGATTTTAATGAAGTTTATATTAAGCCATTCCTAAACGCCTGGAAATTCTTTAAATCTTTTAAGAGTTTATTCAAGATCCTATATATTAATCTTCCAGAAGAGTTTTTAAATAACCAAGAAATGGAAGAAAAAGCGAGGGAATTTATTAAAAAATCTGAAGTAGAAGATTTTAATCTTTCTGAAGATGTGATCTTTTATAACGACTATAATTTAGAAGATGGTATCTACAGTTATGCTAATAAAATTGAGGCAGATGTTATTGCGATTCCTACCCGAGGGAAAAAGGGACTAGCTCATTTTTTTTCAGCAAATAAAGGAGAGTCTTTGGTAAATCATTCTGATATACCAGTTATAAGTTTTAAAAAATAGATGTATTTCGCACTTCCCTACTTTCTCTGTAATCAAAATATTAAAGGGCTGATTATAGTAATGGATTGGAATTATGCTGTTTTAATACAGGCTTCAATAACTCTAGAGGAATGCTAACAGAAAAAGTTCCTGTATAGGCCGGGCAAATAACACAATCTGCAAAATAATATTCTACAGCTAAATTATTGATCACAAAGTTATCTTTACTGTTATAAAAATCGTCTGCAGAAACTTCCCAACAATCGTAATAGATATCTCCAGATGCTATTTTATTTGTAAGAACTTCATTTAATATGTCCCTAAGCTCTTCTTCAGATCCTGTATTAAAGAAATCTTCATATTTCATAAATTTAGAACGAGATAGATCAAAATTTAAACAATCAAAAGAATAAGAAGGGTGCAGCTTGCCGTAGTAATAATTCTCTTTATAAAAGAGTACACTTATCAATTTATTATCCAGACTAAATATTTTATAATCTACCGTTTTCTTGGATCTGTTATCCTGTGTTAGTGTGGGATCACAAGTTACATTTCCCTCTTCTAAAATGGCTTGCTCCACTCCTTTAATATCCAAATAATCATTTTCTATATAGCTATTGAAATTAGCGTTGGATTCCTTTATATTTTCATTTAGATAAGGGTATTGATATGTTATTAGATAACATTCTTCATCTTTTATAAACGATTTGGATAAAATGAGTTCTTCTAATTCTTCTTTATCATCCTCTTTTTTAAGTAGTGATTCTCTTTTTATTTTTAATGACTGTTCTTTCTTAAATTCAATTTCGCTTAATGCATTTATAGAATCACTATCTATAGTGTCGCTTTCTTTTTCAATTCCAAATGGGTCATTCTCTAATTGCTTGGAAGTCTCCTTTTTACAAGACATAAGACTTATACAAATTATTATGCTTATTAAGATCTTCATAATTGTGGTGTTTAATAGCAGATGATACAATTAAAACTTCAGAAAAAACTGCTATTAATTATCGATGAAATGCTGGAGTGTTACTGTTATTTCAACTAGTAAAATTAAAGAATGTCTTTCTCTGGAAATATGATAATTATCATTTTATTCATTTTCCTAAAGTTAACCTTAAGGTTTGTAAGAGTCATAATTATAGTGATTTAGGTAAGCTATATGTTGCTGCATTATGCGCTGATAATTATTGTTACTGAAAATTTTCAAACAATTCTTATATGTTGAGAATATGGTTTTGCATCTCATATTACATGATCTCCCAACTATTGGCCTAGGATACTCTTTAGAAAATGGACTTTTAGATGAGACATGAGAATTGGAATAATTATAATTAGAAGTCATTTGGAAAATAGAGGTGGTACAATTATCTTTATAAGGACGGAGAGCTGTTTAACTTTAAGTAAATCAATGATATATGAAAACAATTTTATTAATTGAGGACGATACTACGTTAAGAGAAAATACAGCGGAACTTTTAGAATTATCTAATTTTCGTGTAATTACCGCCCCCAATGGTAGAATTGGAATAGATAAAGTAAAAGAGCACTTACCAGATCTTATAGTGTGTGATATTCTGATGCCAGAAGTTGATGGGTATGGAGTATTAGAGTCGATTTCTAACAATCCTGGAACCTCACATATTCCATTTATATTTCTTTCAGCAAAGACGGAGCATAAAGAAGTGCGTAAAGGAATGAATCTAGGAGCAGACGATTATATTTCTAAACCTTTTGAGGAAGAGGAGTTAATTAGCGCAATAGAAAGTAGGTTGGCTAAAGCAGAAATAGTATTTAAAGTTTTACCAATTAATAAGCGGAATGATGGGAAAAATGGAGATTCTATTCTTAGAAATCTAAATGAGTTGAAAAGTTTTTTCGAAGATAATGGCGATATTTTAAATTTTAGCAAAGGAGATTTAATTTATAAGGAAGGAGCGCGCTCCAATAAAATTTACCTTATTTTGGAAGGAGTGGTTAAGAGCTATAAAATGAATGGAAATGGTAAAGAATTAATCACTGCGCTTTATAAAGCAGATGATTTTTTAGGTTTCACATCTTTTGCTAAAAGTATAATATATCAAGAATCTGTGATGGCTGTAGAAGATGTACAGGTAGCAGAAATTTCTAAAAAAGTACTCAAGGAAATTATAGGGAATAATAAAGAGGTATCTGTAGAGATCCTAAATCTGCTATCAGATAATATTTCCGATATTAAAAAGCAGCTGTTGCAAATGGCCTATGGTTCGGTGCGTAAAAAAACGGCTAAAACGATTTTGCAATTTGCTAAAATTCTCGATAAAAAACCTGAAGATGCCATAAAAATTTCTCGATATGATCTTGCAAGTGTTGCTGGTATTGCTACAGAGAGTTTAATACGAACTCTTTCGGGCTTTAAGAAAAAGGGTTTGATAAAAATAGAAGGTAGAAATATTAGAATTCTAGATCTAGAAAAGTTAAACGCAATAGAATAGACTTCGTTTAACTGATAATTATCTTTCTTTTCAACTCTAAACTAAAATATTTTTACTTTAGATATCTACTAGTGTGAAAAGCATTTTAATACCAACAGATTTTTCTGAAAATTCTTGGAACGCCATTTTCTATGCCTTGTCCTTTTTTCAAAAAGAATAGATTCTAATAAATTGATTAGATGATACTTGTCATTTTTTTGTTTAGATCTCTATTGTAGTTTTAAGTATTCTTTTAAAAACTACACTCATGCGAAAAATATTGATTCCAACAGACTTTTCTGAAAATGCTTTAAATGCCATAAAGTATGGGTTAGAATTATTTAAATATGAGCACTGCGAGATATATATACTTCATGCGTATGCAGATGAAGTTTATAACACAAAAAATATACTATTGCGTGCTGATTTTGAAGAGTTTAAGCTAAAAGTTTTTAGAAATTCTGAAGAGGAGTTAGAAAAATTAAAAAAGGAAATCCTTTCTTTTTCTCCAAACCCAAAACATGAGATAATAAAATGTTCTGAATTTGATACGTTGGTGGATGCCGTAAATGATCTCGCCGATAAAGAAAATATAGATATAATTATTATGGGAACCAGAGGAAGAACTAACGATAGGAAACTAATCTTTGGCAGCAATACCATACATGTAGTTAAATATGTGAAATGCCCTGTACTTGCTGTTCCTAGTTCTTTTAAAAAAGGAACACCAACTAAAATTCTATTTCCTACAGATTATTTACTTCCCTATAAAAGAAGAGAGATGAAACTTTTAAGCACTTTAGCTGCAAGTTTTGTTGCCGAAATTACATTTTTACATGTTTCTAAATTTGAAAACTTATCCTATAGACAGTTGGATAATAAAGTTTTTTTAGAGAGTTGTATAGAAAATAATAAGACCGAATGTATTACTGTAAAGGGAGAGGAACTTACCTCTACAATAAATAATTATATAAAAACCCATGGGATAGAAATGTTAGTTATGGTTAATGCTAGACATTCTTATTTAGAAAGCATTTTGTACAACTCTACCATAGAAAAAATTGGGCTTCACTTAGAGCTTCCATTTTTAATACTCCAAAACTTACAACGTTCCTAATACTTTATATATGAAACGTATTTTACTACCAACAGATTTTTCAGATAATGCTTTCAATGCATTGTGCTATGCAGTTCAGCTTTTTGAGAAAGAGAAATGTGAGTTTATCCTATTACATACTTATACTCCTGTTACCTACAATGTGGGTACTGCAGCAGATAGTTATTCTACCTTCGAATTATTGGAAATATTAAAAATAACAGTAGCACAAAATCTGGACAAAACCGAGAAACAGTTAAAAGATAAATTTAAGAACCCTAATCATACTTTTCAAAAAATTAGCACTTTCAATTTGCTGATTAATGAAATGCAGGAGCAAATAAAAGAAAAGAATATAGATCTTATTGTAATGGGTACCACGGGAGCAACTGGAGCCAAAGAAATATTTCTAGGCACCAATACTATGTTCACTATAAAAAAAGTAAAATGTGCAGTAATCGTCGTGCCTGCAAATTTTAGTTACGAAGAACCAAAAGAGATCTTATTTCCAACCGATTTTAAAATCTCTTATAAAAATAAGTATTTATCCTTTATTAGAGATTTAAGTAAGATACACAATTCTAAACTGCATATTTTCAATGTTATCCATGAAGAAAACACAGATTCGAAGTATGAAATGACGATGGATTTCTTGGATAAATACTTTGAGAATAGTTATCATAGATTTCATATCGCTGAAAATAAGGATATTCATGAAGCGATAGTTGAATTTGAATTAAAGAACAAGATCAATTTATTAATAATGATTCATACGAAACATTCCTTTTTTGAAAACATATTATTTGAGCCTGTAATTAATAAAATAGTGTTTCATACTCAGGTTCCTTTTCTGGTAATTCCTTCAGAAGAAAGAATGATGAATTAAAAGCTCATAAACATGAAACATATATTGGTGCCAACAGATTTCTCTAAGAATGCATATAGTGCCTTGCACTATGCAACTCAGTTATTTAAAAATGAAAATACTACTTTTCATTTGGTGAATTCCTGTGAAGCCGATGTAATTGCGCAAACTAAAGGAATTTTAACCAGCAAGAAGGAAGAGATATTAGAGCGATTAACTAATGAATCTAAGGATAAGTGCAAAAAAGTAAAGCATAAAATAATTCTGGATACAGAAAACAAACTCCATAAGTTTGAAATAATTTCCACCTTTCTAGATCTTCAAAAGATTATTAATACGCTAATTAAATCTAAAGTAATAGATTATGTGGTAATGGGAACCAAAGGGGTAACCGGTGCTAAAGATGTGTTATTTGGTAGTAATGCAGTTAGAGTGATCAATAAACTAAAAGGGGCACCACTTTTAATGATCCCTGGTGAAATGGAATATGTAGAGATTAAGAGAATAGGATTTGCCACAAATTTCACAAGAAAATTTAAACCCAAGGAAATAGCTCCAATCATAGAGTTTGCGAAAAATTATAATGCAGTATTAAGAATGCTATTTCTTGGAAAACAAGAGGTAATAACTGAAACTCAGCGCGAAAATGTACATGAGCTAAAAGAAATGCTGTACGAGATAGATTATAAGTTTTTTGAAGAAGAAATACTATCTAATAAAACAGATAGTCTATTGCAATATGTTATGTTTTATGATTTTAATATTTTGGCAATGGTACATTATAAGCATAGTTTCTTGGAAGACCTTTTAAGGGAATCTTTAATCAAGAAAATGGGATTATACTCAAACCGTCCCTATTTAGTAATTCCTGCTGCTAACTGATAATTATCATAGAAATTACGCCTTTCGCATAGTACATTTAATGGAAGAAATTTAAATACTTAGCGATGAAAAAGAAAATTTTATTACCAACAGATTTTTCCAAAAATTCATGGAATACAATTCTTTATGCCAGTGAATTATATAAAAACGAAGAATGCGATTTTTATTTACTTAATGCATTTACTTATGAGGTAATAAATTTAGGAGTTAATACTCCAGATAATTCTAAGGAGCGAATCTATAAAGTAGCTAAATCCAAATCTGAAGCTAAATTAGAAAAAGTTTTAGAAATGATCAATCTAAGAAATCTTGAATATAAGCATACTTATTCTACACATGCAGTTAATGATGATCCTATAGATGCAATAAAAGAGTTTGTTGAGGCTAGAGATATCGAGTTTATAATTATTGGAAATAAGGGAGAAACAGATGCACTAGACATAATTTATGGTAGAAATGCCATTACTATAATGGAAAAAATTAGAAATTGCCCGGTCCTTGTAATTCCTAATAATCTTCAATATAAGGATCCTAAAGAGATTGTTTTCCCTACGAGTTATAAGACTCATTTTAAGAGAAGGGAATTAAAATTTATTTTTGAAATTTCGAAATTAACTAATTCTCCCGTTAGAGTTTTACATGTAAGTAAAAAAGAAACACTAGATAAAGAACAGAAAGAAAAAAGAGCCTTATTGGAAGAATGTCTGGATGGACTGGTATATACATATCACTGGTTGGATTTTGATAATGTACAAACAGGTTTAGATTTATTTGTACAAAGTAGAGGTAGCGAAATGATAGTTTTTATAAATAAAAAACATGCTTTTTTTGAAACACTCTTTTCCAAACCTTT
>JAGXIK010000029.1 GCA_024635715.1 Gillisia sp. | reverse complement strand
GAAGAAATAAAAATGGAGAAGAGGGTTGTAATTACAGGATTAGGAATTTGCGCTCCCAATGGGACGAGCATCCCTGAATTCGAAAAAGCACTTCGAACAGGTAAAAGCGGAATCACTTTTCATCCAAAACTTAAAGAGCTTAATTTTAGTTGCCAGATAGGAGGGAAGCCTTCTATTTCTGCAGAAAAACTAGCAGAATATTTTACTCCTTTACAACTACGTGGCCTGAATAGTAGTGGAATTGTGTATGGAGTTGTTTCAGGTACCGATGCATTTAAAGATGCCGGACTTGAGATAGCAGAAGATACATCTCCAGATTGGGATACAGGAATCATTTTTGGAACCGGGATCTTGGGAGTAGATAAATTTAGAGAAGCCATTCATTTAATAGATGCAGGAAAAACAAGACGTTTAGGAAGTACCAGCGTGATCCAAACCATGGCCAGTGGCATAAGTGCTTATTTGGGAGGTATTCTAGGCTGTGGGAATCAGGTAACTACTAATTCATCTGCATGTACCACCGGAACAGAGGCACTTTTAATGGGCTATGAGCGTATTAAAGCTGGAAAAGCAAAGAGAATGCTGGTTGGGAGTTGTGGTGACCATGGGCCTTATGTATGGGGCGGATTTGATGCTATGCGAATTCTTCCCGGGAATTACAATGATAATCCTGAACAAGCATCTAAACCTATGAGTGCGAA
The DNA here is from genome assembly GCA_024635715.1 of Gillisia sp. Classification (GTDB taxonomy): domain Bacteria; phylum Bacteroidota; class Bacteroidia; order Flavobacteriales; family Flavobacteriaceae; genus Gillisia. Next base: position 6,634 of record JAGXIK010000029.1, on the reverse strand, counting down.
TGCTTCTGGTTTTGTTCCGGGAAGTGGAGCAGGGGCATTAGTTTTAGAAGATTTAGAGTCGGCATTAGAGCGAGGGGCGAAAATTTATGCAGAAGTACTGGGAGGAGATGTGAACAGCGGAGGACAACGGGGAGAGGGAAGTATGACCGCAGCCAATAACGAAGCCGTACAGCGTTGCATTACAGGCGCCTTAAAAAATGCTAAAATAGACGCTTCAGAAATAGACTTAATTAATGGTCATCTTACAGCCACTGGAAAGGATTCCGTAGAAATTGAGAATTGGGTAAAAGCATTTAACCTTAAAAGTAATTTTCCTTTCATTAATTCCCTAAAAGGAATGACTGGACATTGTTTAAGCGCTTCGGGAAGTATAGAATGTGTGGCAAGTGTGTTGCAATTAGATAAAGATTTTATATTCCCCAATATCAACTGTGAAGAGATACATCCTGAGATACTAGATCTAATTTCTGAAGTGCGTATTCCTAGAAAAACAATTGAAAAACCAATCAACATTCTAGCAAAAGCAAGTTTTGGCTTTGGCGATGTGAACGCGGTTGTTATATTTAAGAAATATAATTAAGTTCACTGATTCAGGTTTCAGGTTTCAGGTTTCAGGTTTCAAAATTTACGATTTCTGAGATCAACAAATACTAAAAAGAGTATTTTTAATTATTCACATACAATTCATTATTATATTAGCTCCATGACAGATAAAACAATTTTAGAAAAAATAAAAGCGATCGTTACTCCTTATGTTCAAAGAAAAGAAGGTCTGGAAGATTTTAGCGATAGCACCGATTTTATAACCGATCTCAAAATAAATTCGGCCAATCTGGTAGACGTTATTCTTGATGTAGAAGACGAGTTTAATATAGAAATAGACAATACTTCTATGGAAGGGATGCTTACTGCCGGAGATGCAAAGAGAATTATCTTAACTAAAATGGAGAGTTGATTGGGAATGATATTATAGATCTTGACATTCCAATCTCTCCAAATTGGAAGAGTCCACGATATTTGAATAAATTATTTTCTTCAGCAGAGCAAACGGCAATATTAAAATCCGAAAAACCTGAAATTTCACTTCAATTGTTCTGGTCTTTGAAAGAAGCGGCATATAAGGCACATCAGCGCCAGTTTAATTTACCCAGAAAGTACAATCCACTTTATTTTCAGTGTGAAATCATTTCAGAAGAGAAAAATAATATTCATGGAATTGTAAAAATAAATAGTCAGAATTATTTCACACTTTCAAGAATCACAGCAGCTAATATTCACAGTATAGCTACTTTAGATAAAAATATCCCAACTACTTTTAAAATTTTTAAAGATGAAAATGTTTTAAAAGACAAATTATTTACCGAATATTCCTTACTTTTAAAACAGCCGAAATCCAATTTCAGGATTCAAAAAAATAAACATAATATCCCCCACTTGTTCAGTAATAATTTAAATACCGGTCAGGTATTTTCTCTTTCGCATCACGGAAGATTTAGTGCTTTTGTGATCTCGTTAATGAACTGCTAAATGCTCGTTAAACAATATTAAAGGAAGTTGCTAAAACTGGATCCCTTTGTAAATTGAAATTATAATTTAAAACCAAAATATCTTATGAAGACAGTAGATAAAGTAGATAAAATGGAAGTGTTATACAGCCAATCAGCCGAATTTATTTCACAAGGAGAAGTAGGGAAATTTTTAAAATTGATTCCCGATACTTTTATAATTAAAGGAAGCGAACAAGAAAACGGATTTAATCAAGGATATGCTATTAGGCATATTAATAGAAAAGACATTGTTTTAATAGATGTTGTAGAAAAAGAAACGCTTAAAGCTGTAAAGCAACTTGTAACAGATGGATATACTATAAAAGGAATTATTCTTAGTAATTCTTCGGTTTATAAAAATGCATATTCAGATCTTAAAACACTATCTAAAGATGCTGGAGGAGCACCCATCTTTGCCCACCCAAGAAATTCTATCAATGACGATTATAGTCTAAAGGACATCACTGCTAAGCAGGAGATAACTAAACATTTTGGATTAAAAATCTATGACTTGCCTGGTAATGGGGGAGGATCTATTTTGATCTATTCTGATATTAACGAAGGAATGTTATTTACAGGGGAAGATGCCATAGGCTCTAGTTATACTACAGACTTAAACACCTTTTCAAGACCAACAATGGAAAGTAAAAATTCTGAATTTGGACTGGCCGAAAGTTGGGGAGCCTTTGAAGAATCCTTCACTTATCTTTTTCCTTTACATGGAAAACCAGGTTTTAATTTAGAAGATGGAGATCAAACAGATATTTTAAATAAACTTAGTAGAATTCAGTCTTAGACTGAAAAACAAAATTATAAAAAGGACTATTCCCTAAATAATTTCGCATTAATCACAATTTTAGTTTTCCTATTTTTGAAAAACTGAAGTTCCGGTGAATGTTACTGAAAATTATTTCTCGAATAGTCTTTTTTATTTTCATTCTTGGTGTTTTATGCTGCTAAGCACTATTTTTTCCAATTTTAGCATTATAGTTCCTCTATGTTTTCCTTGGCTTCTTCTTTAGCCTCTTCTGCTTCTTCTTCAGCTTTTTCTACCATAGGATGGTCTTTTACACCAAAACCTACAATTAATATTATATTAGAAATTGTTTCGTAAAGCATAGTTACTATAGCTATAAAACCTCCACCTAAAATTGCAGCCATTGCCAGACTTACATAATATATTATAGTAAACCAGGAGCTTGGAACTTCTTCACTTTCGGTAATGGGTAAATTCAACATTAAAAAGGTAATTACCGAGGCGATTATAAGAATTGTGACAAATTTCGCAATAGTCAATACGTGACTATAATGCACTTTTGTAAGTCTAGAGTTCGAACCTGTACTTAAGCTTATCAAGGGTAACATAAGTGCCAGAATTGTAGAGGATCCTAAGATCACAGTATTACAAAGCATATTAATTCCCGATAATGAAGTTGAAAGCAATTCTTTAGCTTTATATCCAGAAACTTCTCCTAAAATATAGGTTCCAATTCCCATAATAATTGTGGAAATCACACCTCCAGCAATAGCTCGTTTTACAATAATATTCATAACCTTCTAAATTTTAGATATTTTTTTGTGCTTCTTGATTTTCAATTATTGGGCATACAAAGCTATAAGATATTGTTAAACAGACACTAAAATCCATCTAAATTTGATATTTTCAATTGTAAATCTTAAAAAAATGCAAAAACTAAACGTTACTCAAAAACTTATTAAATCGCATCTTTTAAAGGGTGAGATGACTCCAGGCAAAGAAATTGGAATTAAAATAGATCAAGCCTTGCTGCAAGATGCAACGGGAACCTTAGTACAATTAGAGTTGGAGGCTATGAGCCTTAAAAAAGCGAAGACTGAAGTTGCGGTGCAATATGTAGATCACAACCTTTTACAAACAGATTTTAAAAATGCAGATGATCATTTGTTCCTTCTCTCGGCTGCGCAAAAATTCGGATTGTGGTATAGCAGGCCAGGGAATGGCGTGAGTCATCCTGTACATATGGAACGTTTTGGGAAACCTGGAAAAACACTGGTAGGATCAGACAGTCACAGTTGTGCTGCGGGATCTTTAGGAATGTTGGCAATAGGTACGGGAGGTTTAGATGTTGCAGCAGCCATTGCGGGGAAACCTTATTTTGTGAAGATGCCTAAAGTTTGGGGTGTAAAACTATCCGGAAAATTACCAGATTGGGTAAGTGCCAAAGATGTGATCTTGGAAATGTTACGTAGGCATGATGTAAAAGGTGGCGTTGGAAAAATAGTAGAATATTATGGAGAAGGTTTAAAATATTTGAGCGCTATGGATAGGCATGTAATTGCCAATATGGGAGCAGAGTTAGGAGCTACCACCACCGTATTCCCTAGCGACAATGAAACCAAACGATTTTTAAAGTCTCAAGATAGGGAAGAAGATTGGAGTGAGCTCTTAGCCGATGAAGGTTGTGAATATGATCTTCACGAAGAAATAGTATTGGATGATCTTGTACCCTTAATCGCTCTGCCAACAAGTCCGGGAAATGTAGTTCCTGTAAGTGAAGTGGCTGGGAAGAAAATTAGTCAAGTAGTGCTTGGATCTTCTGCAAATCCTGGCTTACGAGATTTTTGGATTGCTGGCGCCATTGTAAAAGATAAGTCGGTTAATAGTGATGTTTCTTTTGATGTGAATCCTACTTCAAGACAGACCATCCAGAATATGATAGAGAACAAAGCTTTTGGAAACCTTATTAAAGCAGGAGCTAGATTTCATCAATCTGGATGTATGGGATGTATTGGAATGGGTCAGGCTCCGGCATCAGATACTATTAGCTTGAGAACGATGCCTAGAAATTTCCCTAGTAGATCTGGAACAGAAGACGATATGGTGCATTTATGTAGTCCTGAAACCGCAGCAGCTTCAGCATTAACTGGTGAGATCACCGACCCTAGAGATCTGGAAAAGTTGTATAAAATGAGTTATCCAAAATATATTCAACCAGAAATGGAAATTATCAATAAAGATATGTTGGTGGCTCCTTTGGAGGATGGATCTCACATAGATCTTATAAAAGGTCCAAATATTAAAAGCTTGCCTCACATAGAAAAGTTGCAAGAAAATTATAATGTTCCCGTACTTCTAAAAATGGGAGATAATGTCTCTACAGATGAAATCTTGAAAGCGGGAGCAGAGGTATTGCCCTTTAGAAGTAATTTACCGGAGATCAGTAAGTATTCATTTATCGTGATAGATGATACTTTTTATGATCGTGCGATGAAGGCCAAAAATGACCATGGGGGACATATAGTCGTGGCAAAAGAAAATTATGCCCAAGGATCTAGTCGGGAACATGCAGCCTTAGCTCCTAAGTTTTTAGGACAAGTAGCGGTTTTGGCTAAAAGCTATGCTAGAATCGCATGGCAAAACCTGGTAAATTTTGGTATTCTGCCTTTAGAATTTATAGATATAGCCGATTATGATAAAATAGAACAAGGAGACATGGTTTCCTTTAAAAATCTGCCAAGCAATGTTTCAAATAGAAAAGAAATTCCTGTGATCATCAAGAAAAAAAATGGGGAGTTTATAGAGATCCCTAGCAAACATAGCTTAAGTGATAGACAGATAAACATTTTATTAAAAGGTGGAATTATCAATGAGTTTAAAGAGAAACTTGAGCAAAAAGAATTAAATAAATAGTTCAATAAACTTTGCTAAGTAAGAGTTATGTCCTGATGGCTTGGGAGGAACATCCTTTTATAAATTCGAGGCAGAGCTCAAGGGAGGGATTAAAAATATAACTAATCAAAAAAAATAAAATCATGAAAATAGGAGTCATTGGAAGTGGAAATATTGGTGGTAATCTTGGTAAGCATTGGGCCAAAGCAGGGCATGAAGTTTTATTCAGCTCCAGACATCCGGAGGAATTAAATGATATTGTAAGAGAAGCCGGTGAAAATTCTAAAGCCGTAAGTATCGAAAAAGCATTTGAAGCAAATGCAGATGTGTATTTACTGGCAGTTCCATTTAAAGCCATAGATAGATTATCTGAATTATATGCCGGGGAATATGGTGGAAAAGTAATTATAGATGCGACCAATCCTTATCCGGAAAGAGATGGAGAAATGGCACAAGAAGTTAGAGATTCTAATAGAAATTCATCTGAATATACTGCCATGAAATTTAATACTGCTAAGACCTCAAAAGCATTTAATACTATCCATGCAGATCATTTAAAGAACAGAGCCTTTAAGGAAACCGATAAACTGGCAGTTCCTTATGCCGCACAAGATCAGCAAAGTAAAGAAACTACCAGAAAACTGATTGAAGATATAGGCTTTGAGGCTGTATATTTGGGAGATCTAACCAAAACAAAGATCATGGATCCTGATCAAAAAATCTATGGGAAATCTTTGAACAGACAAGAATTAGAAAAGTTGATATCGTAGATATATTATAAAACAAACCAGTTACATAAGGGAATCACTTAAGAAAGGAAAGAATAAATCCTTTAAGTAAATATGGAAAAAAAAGAAAAAACTAAAGAACAGAAGCAAGAAAATATTGACTCTGAATTAAAACATCACGAAGGTTCTTCTGGAGACGAAAACAAAGCAAGTGAACATGGAGAGATTTTAAATGATCAGTTGGAAGAAGGCAAAGCTGTATTTGATAATAGTCCCAAAAATATAGCCTTATGCTCTTTTACTGCAGGACTAGAGATTGGATTTAGTTTTTTGCTTATGTGTACTGTTTTCACTTTCTTTAATGGAAAGCTTGCCGAAGACACCATATTTAAACTAATGACCTTTGTATATCCTGCTGGATTCATATTGGTTATTTTAGGAAGATCTTTACTTTTTACAGAGCAAACCTCCTTGTTGAGCTTGCCGGTTTTAAATAATAAGCAATCTATCACAAACCTGTTAAAATTATGGGGATTGGTGATCTTAGGAAATCTTGCAGGAGGTTGGGTAATTTCTGCCATATTAATTTGGATTGGTCCTGCTTTAGGTGTTTTTGATCTACTTGCGGTTGAAAAAATTGCCAGTCATGTTACGGCATTTTCACCTCATGTAATTTTGGTAAGTGCAATCCTGGCGGGTTGGTTAATGGG
>JAGXIK010000152.1 GCA_024635715.1 Gillisia sp. | reverse complement strand
TTGAAAACCATATGTTCTTTGGTGCCTTTATAGAATCGATTCTAAGGTACGTAGGGGTATTCTGCAGGCAGAACCCAAAAAATCAAATCCAGGCATACCACTAATACAAAAAACTGTAATTTAGTAGAAACAATTAAAAACTGCAGTAGGTTATTAGACAGACTGCCGTTGCCACCAATTATGACCGAACTCAAAAACCAAATCTAGATAAGTGAATTTTGAAAGCCAAATAATCTTTTTCTTTAGTGCCTTGGGAGCATTTAACGGCTTTCTACTTTCATTGTATTTTGCCTTGACAGCAGAAAAGAGAAAATTCTCAAATTACTTTTTGGCTTTGTTGTTTTTGATGTTGAGTATCCGAATTATTAAATCAGTTTTCTTCTATTTTAATCCACAGTTATCAAACACTTTTATTCAAATAGGCCTTTCTGCCTGTATTCTAATTGGACCATCCTTATTTCTATATTTAAAAACTCATTCTTACAAGAATAAGGTAAATTGGAAAATACATATCGCCCCTTTTTTGATTGGAATAACAATCCTCGGAGTTTTTTACCCTTATGTAGAACATCGAGCCATTTGGAGTAAATGGATAGTAAAAGGTATTTACATTCAATGGTTTATCTATATTTTATTATCCTTTAGATTTATTAAACCTATTATCGGAAAGCTCAAAACTCAAGAACGTTTAAAAAATATTGACATTTGGCTGATGAGTATCTATTTTGGAGTTGCCTTTATTTGGTTTGCTTACAGCATTGGCTCATACACCTCCTATATTGTTGGTGCTTTATCATTTTCATTTATACTTTACTTAATTATATTGTTGCGGATATTTAAAAATAAAAAAAACTCCTCATTTTTTGAGGATAAAGAAAAGTATAAAAACAAGAAATTTGATAAAGAAATAGTTGAGGAAATTTCTAAAAAATTAGCAATCGTAAGCGAAAAAAAATTATACCTTAATCCTAACATAACCCTTTCGGATGTTGCAAATGAGCTGAATGTTTCCGTCCAAACCTTATCACAGTACTTAAACATGAATTTGGGCAAGTCATATTCAACATTTATAAATGAAATGAGAATTGAAAATGCAAAAGAACTTTTATCATCAGACACTCCTTACACAGTCGAAGCTTTAGGATATGAAAGCGGATTTAAATCCAAATCAACTTTCTTCACCACTTTTAAAAAATTAACTAAGCTTACCCCTGCAGAATATCAGAAGACTACGAATAAATAAGTTCTATAATATAAATCTGAACTTCTATATTATATCAATTAACTCCCATCTAAAACGTTTTATATAATTTTGACCTTACTAATAATTTTGGAATAAGGCTGTCAACTTCACTATTAAATTTTCCAAAAGTAAGATGGGTGAATATAATACAAATTATAGAACCATAAAATTAATTAATATGATTAACATGAGATTTTTTTTATTATTTATGCTATTGCTATTTTTTAATTCCTACAATTCTCAAATAAAAAAGAACGATAATAGGTGGCAGCAACTAGATAAGGTGGTAGAAAAACAAATATCCGAGAAACATATCCCTTCTATTGCCATTGGTGTAGTTAAGAATGGAGAAATTCTATATCTTAAAGGGTATGGCTATGCAGACCTTGAGAAAAAATACCTGCCCATAAAAAAACAGTTTATCAGCTAGGTTTAGTTACTAAAACCATTACAGGGCATATTTTGGCCCAATTAATTTCAGAGAACAAGATTGCGCTTACTGATACCTTAGCACATTTTTTTCCATCCAATTTGAAATTTCCAAAATATGCAAACAATGATCCCATTTTAATTAAAGATCTTGCGACTCACTCTGCAGAATTACCACGTTATCCAACCAATTTAAAACGTGTTGATCCAGACCCAATTAAAGGTTACAGCTACGAAGAAATGTTAGACGGTTTAGAAGATACAAAAATTGATACCATAGGTGGTTATCGATTTAACTATTCCAATTTCGGATATGGTGATGGTGTTTTGGCTACTGCTATCCAAAACCGAATAGTAAAGGATTTTTCAAAGATACTGGAACAAAAAATTTTTGAACCCTATAAAATGAACAATATTTCTCTTGTCCTTACAACAGAAATAGCCAATGAGTTGTCAACACCATATTTATCGGTCAATCCTCCCATCAAAACCGAACCCTGGGATATGGGATCTATGTCAGGCGCAGGTAATGTTTTTAGTAATGTTGAGGATATGAGCAAATTTCTACTTCAAATGATGAAAAAAAATGAAGTGAATAGAATTCAACAATCCCGATTGTTAAAAATAAACGAGAACTCATACTATGGCCTTGGTTGCTTTATTATTGACTCTAAAAAGGTAAACACTACCTTAGTTTATCATGGTGGCGATGTAGATGGATATTCCTCTTCTTTAAAATATTACCCCGAATATGATTTAGGCACCATTGTTTTAACCAATTATGGTGAAGGTCGAATTGTAAGTGGAGTCTTTATGGAAATCGAAGTTTATGTTCTTGAAATGTTGAGAGAAGAAAATAAAACTAAAAAAAATTAGGGGTTAAGATGTCATTATATACTCGTTCCGCCTATAAATCTGGAAATTCTGGGAATTTTATTTTTTTCTTTGCCAAGGCAAAATTTTCAAGCATAGCTTTAGCTACGGTTTAAAATTTTAAAGAAGGCAAAGGCAAAAAGAAAGACACAAAAACTCGGATTTTTATTTGGAAGGAGTATAAATAATACTACAGGGAATTTAGTTCAATATTATAAATCCGAACGTCTCCAGTATATTTGATGACTAAAATTAGCTAGTTGTTTTGCATATTTGATGCATAGTCAATTCAAATGCGCAAAGTAGTTTTAAATATATTTGTTTTTCTTTTTATATGTGGTTGCTCAAAACCTAATGACAGCCAAGATAAGATACTATTTGTAACATCAAATCAGCACACATATGGCAATACAGATTTGAATGCCGCAAATCATTTCGCAGAAATAGCTATCGCTTATGAGGTATTTCTTCAAAACGGATTTGATGTTGATATTATGAGTCCTAAAGGAGGCGCCATTCCTTTAGGATACATTAGCACCTCTGATTCTATCCAGAAAAAATTGTTATATGATGCAATGTTCATGAAGTTATTGAAAAATACAAAATCCCCACTTGAGATAATCCCTTCAGATTATAAAGCCATTTATTTTAGCGGTGGCGGGGCGGCTATGTTTGGGGTTCCTGAAAACGAGGAAATCCAGTCTATTGCCTCTGACATATATAAAAACAAAGGGGTAGTAGCAGCAGTATGTCATGGAACAGCGGGATTAATTAATTTAAAAATTGGCAACAATTTCATTTATCAAAACAAAAGGATTACTGGTTATCCAGAGCTATTCGAAAACACTGCTGCAGAATATTATCAAGCATTTCCTTTTTCAATAGAAAAAAAGATTATTTCCAATGGAGGTAATTTTATCTATTCTAAAAAAAGGAATGACAATTTCACAGTAGAAGAAGGAAGATTAGTGACAGGTCAAGATCCTTCCGCAACCGCTGAAGTTGCTAATAAAGTAGTACAAATTCTTAATAATATGCATTTAATCAAAAATTAATTATGAATACATTCAAATCAATAAGTCTGGTTTTTTCTTTAGTTTTCGTAAACTATATGTGTTATGCTCAAACTCCGGCAGAATCTGAAGAGACTAAGGAGATCTACAAAATAACCGAAGTCTTAAATCATTATATTGAGGGAACAGCAAATGGTGAACCCGACAGGCTAAGACTTGCTTTTCACCCATACTTTAATCTATACACGGTAACGGAAGATCAAAAACTTAGAATTCGGTCTGGAGAGCAATACATTTCGGGCTATAAGGAGGGAAAGAAAACAAATCGCATCGGGCGGATTATATCTATCGATTACGAAAATTTTGCAGCAATAGCTAAAGTAGAAGTGGTCATGCCTAATAAGCGAATCTATAAAGACTATTTTCTGCTTTTAAAATATGAGGGAGCATGGAAAATAGTTCATAAAAGTTACACATCGATAGATTTACCTTAAGAATTAATAAAAGATTAAACTGAAAAATCATGAAAAATATAATAGTTATCATTTTTATAATGCTTTCCGTTTCTTGTAGATCACAAGAAACGGAGAGTAAAAGTTGGGATAAATTAGATAAGCTTGTTAATAAACATTTGGCTGAAAAACATATCCCAGCAATCTCTATCGGAGTAGTAAAGAATGGGGAAGTGATTTTCTTGAAAGGCTATGGTTTTGCTGATCTGGATAATCAAATTCCTGCTGATGATGAAACGATCTATCAATTAGGATCCGTTACAAAAACTATTACTGGTCATGTTTTGGCAAATTTAGTGAAAGAAGGTGAGATGTCACTTGATGATACATTATCTCAATTTTTCCCTTCAATTCTTAAATTTCCAAAATATTCAAATGGAAATCCTATTACAATTAAACATTTAGCCACTCATTCAGCTGAGTTTCCAAGATACCCGGATAATTTGGAAAGAGTGGACCCCGATCCAATTAAGGGTTATAGTTATGAGCAAATGCTAACGGGTATTCAAGAAGTTAATATTGATACAGTTGGCGGCTACAGATTTAATTATTCAAATTTTGGATACGGGGTACTGGCTACTGCTATGCAAAATCACAGCAATACGGACTTTTCTGAACTACTAGAAGACAAAGTATTTACACCTTATAATATGACCAATAGTTCCCTGCAATTAACGGCCAAAAACATAAAGAAATTAGCTACTCCCTATTTAGAAGTAAACCCTTCCGTAGAGACAGAGCCTTGGGACATGGGAACAATGGCTGGTGCTGGCAATATCTTCAGTAATGTTAAGGATATGAGTCAATTTTTATTGGGAATAATGGAGAAGAATGAGATAAATAAAATTCAGCAAACACCATTATTCAAAATCAGGGAACATTATTTTTATGGTCTTGGCTGCTTTGTAATCGACTCCAAAAAAGTCAATACCCGACTGATTTATCATGGGGGAGATGTCGATGGCTATTCCTCTTCTTTAAAATATTACCCTGAATATGAGTTAGGAACAGTCTTGTTAACCAATTATGGTGAAGGCAGAGTAATAGGTGAAGTTTTCATGGATATAGAAGTATACATATTGGAGCTACTGAAAAGTACAGAAAAAAATAACCCATAGTATACCAAACCCCATTATTCACAAAATCAGCCTTTTAATTCTAGCATCACCTTAATTATTTAAACAGAAACTATTATGAAAATATTATTTATTATCGCCCTGTTAACCGGTTTCAGTTTAGTTAACACTAGCCATATTATCATCAGGCATGATACTCCCGATGAGGAATACATTGCTTTTGCTAAAAGCCTCCCCGTAACAGCCTCCATCGTTTTTTATAATAATACCGATCTTGCGGGAACTTTGATCTCTGAACAGTGGGTATTAAGCGCAGCTCATGTAGCGGAAACAATACCTGAAGGTCACAAACTGATCATAGGAAATGATTCTGTTGGT
>JAGXIK010000151.1 GCA_024635715.1 Gillisia sp. | reverse complement strand
TCTGCATATTCATCAATGATCATTGCGGTAGGTTTCCCTGCACCATGACCAGCTTTAGTTTCTATTCTAATAAGAACTGGATTATTCCCAGCTTGCTTTTCCTGTAACTCTGCAGCAAATTTGAAGGAATGAGCAGGTACAACACGATCGTCATGATCTCCGGTAGTTACCATTGTTGCAGGATATTTGACCCCTTCTTTTACATTTTGAACAGGAGAATAGGCATATAAATAATCGAACATTTCCTTACTATCTTCAGAAGTACCATAATCATAAGCCCATCCTGCTCCTGCAGTAAAGGTGTGATAACGTAACATATCCATAACTCCAACTGCTGGTAATGCTACTTTCATTAATTCTGGACGTTGAGTCATAGTTGCACCAACTAATAATCCTCCGTTAGAACCACCGCGAATTGCTAAGTAGTCACTAGAAGTATACTTCTCTTTGATAAGATATTCTGCGGCAGCAATAAAATCGTCAAAAACATTTTGTTTTTTAAGCTTAATGCCGGCATCATGCCATTCTTTCCCGTATTCACCACCACCACGTAAGTTTGGAACTGCATAGATACCGCCTTGCTCCATCCAAACTGCATTTGCAATGCTAAAGGAAGGAGTTAAACTAATATTGAATCCTCCATAACCATAAAGGATGGTTGGGTTCTTTCCGTTAAGCTCAATTCCTTTTTTATGAGTAATGATCATTGGGATCTTAGTTCCATCCTTTGAAGTATAGAAAACTTGCTTGCTTTCATAATCTTCTGGATTAAAATCTATACTTGGTTTGTTATATAATTCTGAAGAACCACTTTCAATATCATATTTATAGATACTTCCAGGGGTTACATAGTTGGTGAAGGAATAGTATAAATAATCTTTATCTTTTTTAGTACCGAAACCACCCACAGATCCAACTCCAGGTAATTCCACATCTCTCACTAATTTTCCGTTATAATCGTATTGCTTTACTTTAGAAACAGCATCTACCATATACTCTGCAAAGAAATATCCACCACCTGTAGAAGGCGTTAAAACGTTTTCGGTTTCAGGAATAAAATCTTTCCAATTTTCTGAACTTGGGTTGGCAGCATCTACGGTAACTATCTTTTGATTTGGTGCATTAAGATTAGTTACAATAAAGAGTTTGCTTCCATCATTTTCTATCACATAGCTATCGGTATCTTCATTACCAATTAATGTAACCAACTCTGGATTTGGTTTGGTAAGATCCATCATGAATAACTTTCCGCCGGAAGTAGAATTTCTAGCAGATATAAATAAGTAATTATTGTCTTCTGTTACAGAACCACCAACATATCTATGTTTTTGTGCTTCTGTACCTCCAAAAACAAGTTTATCCTCACTTTGTTTGGTTCCCAGTTTATGATAGAAAAGTTTGTGCTGATCTGTTTTTGCTGAAAGCTCGCTCCCTTCTGGTTTTTCGTAGCTAGAATAATAGAAACCTTCATTCCCTTTCCAAGAAACCCCACTAAATTTTACATCTATCAGCGTATCTTCAATTACTTTTTTAGCTTCAGTATCAAAAAGAATCACTTTTCTCCAGTCACTTCCGCCTTCAGAAATACTGTATGCTGCCATTTTTCCATCTTCAGAAAAACTTAAACTACCAAGAGAGGTAGTTCCATCTTTGCTGAATTTATTTGGATCTAAAAATAACTCTGCATCTTCAGAATCTCCTTTTTTTCGATAGACCACATATTGATCCTGAAGTCCATCATTTTTAAAGAAATAATCGTAATCTCCTTCAGTAAAAGGCGCGCCTAATTTCTCGTAATTCCAAAGTTCTGTTAACCTATTATTAAGTTCCTTTCTGTAAGGGATCTTAGCCAGATAGTCATAAGTAACTTTATTCTCTGCCTTTACCCATTCCTCTGTTTCTTTACTTCTATCGTCTTCCAACCAGCGGTAAGGATCTTTAACTTCGGTTCCAAAATAAGTGGTAACAGTATCAACTTTTTTAGTGTCAGGATATTTCAATACTTCTGCTTGTTTAGAATCTACTTTGCAGGAAAAAATGCTTCCTATTGCAATAATTCCGATTAATAGTTTTTTCATACTAACTTAAATATGTTTATTTAATATAGGTAACAATTATGTACTGTAAGTTACATTTTATAAGCCATTTAGTGCAATTTATGCAGGCAACAAGCCATTGCTAAGCATATATTCTGCTATTTGTACAGCATTAGTCGCAGCTCCTTTCCTTAAGTTATCTGCAACTATCCACATATTTATAGTGTTTGGTTGGGAATAATCACGTCTTATCCTCCCTACAAAAACATCGTCTTTTCCTTCAGCATAAATAGGCATGGGATAGGTGTTTACTGAAGTATTGTCTTGCACAGTAACACCTGGAAAATCACTTAATAATTTTCTCACATCATTTTCTTCGAAGTCATTTTCAAATTCGATATTCACCGATTCGCTATGTCCGCCAACAACTGGAATTCTAATTGCAGTAGCCGAAACCTGAACAGAATCATCTCCTAAGATCTTCTTGGTCTCATTAGAAAGTTTCATTTCTTCCTTGGTGTATCCATTATCTGTGAACACATCGCAATGTGGGATTGCATTTCTATGAATTGGATAAGGGTAAGCCATTTCTCCTTGTTCTTTGTTGTATTCATTCTCCAACTGCTGCACCGCTTTTACGCCAGTTCCTGTGATGGACTGATAGGTAGAAACAACCACTCGTTTTATTTTATAAGTATCATGTAGTGGCTTTAAGGCCATTAACATTTGGATTGTAGAGCAATTGGGATTTGCAACAATTAGATCTTCAGAAGAAAGTTCTGTTGCATTGATCTCTGGAATAACCAATTTTTTTGAAGGATCCATTCTCCAGGCTGAAGAATTATCGATCACTTTTGTACCGACTTCAGCAAATTTTGGAGCCCATTCTAAAGAAGTATCTCCTCCTGCAGAAAACAAAGCAAGATCTGGTTTTAGACTTACCGCCTCTTCCAGACCAATTACTTTAAATGATCTATTATTGAATTGAATGCTGTTTCCAATCGATTTTTCTGAAGCTACCGGGTATAATTCTGAAATCGGAAAATTTCTTTCTGCTAAAACTTTCAATATTACTTGTCCAACCATTCCGGTTGCACCAACTACTGCTACTCTCATGCTAGTTTTATATAAATGAATTAAAGAAGGGTTTAGAATCTCTAAATGTTGTTTTTAAAATCTTTGCAAATGTATTGTACAAAAAAAATATCTGGATACTTTAAGACCAATAATTTATGAGGATTCTACGAAATTGAACACATTTTTAATTTTAGTAAAAAAAGAACCCTCCACAGGGTGAAGGGTTTAGGTTTAGAATATATAATGTAGCGGTGATCTAGCTACGTTTTTTATTTAAAATATAACTCTTTGAAATATTGAAACCTTCTCCCGTTATATACCATTTTCCAGATGTCAGATTTTTCAATAATCCCTTTGCTTACCAACCTTAACCCATCAACGTAAGTTCTATATATCAAAGAATAAGCAATAATAAGGATTATAAAAAGCCAGGAATTTAGATAATTCATTCTCATTAAAAATAATAATATTGCCAAGGGCGATAATATTGCTGTATAATAAAAATAAATATTCCCCATCTTAAGAATTTTGCTTTTTCAATTCATCCCTGATCTCAATTAGCAATTCTTCCTGAGTAGGTCCTTTTGGTGCCGGAGCAGCTTCCTCTTCTTTCTTTTTAGTTTTTTCGTAAGCCTTTAGAAACAAGAACACAAAAAGTCCAACTAAAACAAAATAGATAATCGCCTGAATAAGATTTCCATAAGTTAACACAGCAGCTTCTGCTTCCTGTGCTGCTTCTAATGTGGCATATTTTTGACCATCTAAGGAGATGAAACTCTGCGTAAAATCTGTTCCTCCAGTTAACACTCCTATTACAGGCATAAATATATCTGCAACTACAGAGGATATTACTTTGTTAAATGCAGCTCCAATTACTACTGCAGTTGCTAAGGCAACGATATCCTTTTTAAGTAAAAAGGCTTTAAAATCAGAAAAAAATGCCATGAATTTTCAAGTTTTTGAATTAGTTAGCCCAATTTACAGAAAAAAATAAAGATTTTAAATTTATTTAGAAACAATCACTCTTTTAACGCGTTGGGAAATCCCTGTAATAAGCTCATAAGAAATAGTATTTCCTTTTGCAGCAAATACGGTGGCATGTTGAGGGCCTCCAAAAATAATTACTTCATCACCTTCCTTACAATCTATGCCTGTAATGTCTATCATGAGCATATCCATACATACATTTCCAATAATGGGGGCATATTGATCCTTTATAAAAACTCCAGCACGACCATTCCCATATTGCCTGTTAATTCCATCTGCATGACCAATTGGTAAGGTAGCAGTAATGGTTTTTTCTTTGGCTGTAAATGCTCTGTTATAGCCTACACTTTCTCCTGGTGCAATTTCATGGATCTGCGAAATAATCGTTTTTAAGGTGCCAATTGGTTTTAGCTTCTCATTGATCTTTTCATCATTCCCGAATCCGTAAAGACCAATTCCACTTCTAACCATATCAAAAGCCGCTTCCGGATAATTGATTACTGCTGAAGTATTACTTATATGAAGAAAGGGTTTGTAATTCAAATTTTCGAACAATCTAAAGGCCATTTTCCTGAATTTTCCTAATTGTTGTAAAGTGAACTCACGTTCCTTCCAATCCTCACTTGCCGCAAGATGGGAAAAGATAGACCTCACTTTAACAGCATCAGATTTTCCCAGATAGTCAAAAATAATATTTAATTCAGGAGCTATAAATCCAAGTCTATTTAAGCCGGTATTTAACTTTAAATGAATGGGATAATTTTTAAGGCCAAGTTTTTCTGCTGTTTTTATAAATTCCCTGAGAACGAATTCACTATAGATACTAGGTTCTAAACAGCTTTCTATTATTTCTTCAAAATTGACAGATTGTGGGTGCAACACCAAAATAGGTTCTGTGATGCCCGCATCTCTAAGTGCAACCCCTTCTTTTGTGTATGCTACTGCAAAATAACTAACTCCTAATTCACTTAATTTTTTAGCTATTTCAGCAGATTCACTGCCATATCCAAAAGCTTTTACAACTCCCATTAATTTTACGCCTTTGGCTAGTTTAGAACTCAGGTATTTATAATTATGGGTAAGAGCTCCTAGATCTATCTCTAGAGTAGTTTCATGAACAGTAGACATTAGGTGGATGTTTTTCTTGGGTCTACAGTTTCTGCATCTTTTACAGAATAATGTTTCACCCTTTCTTTAAGCATCGCCTTAAAATAAGCAGCTCTACTTAAAGGTTCATATTCTTCATTTTCTCCTAAAAACACCAAATCGTCATTAACTGCTTTTCTATAACTAAATTGAGCGAGGTTGCCAGTTCTTGTACAAACCGCGTGAACCTTTGTAACATATTCTGCGGTTGCCATAAGATTTGGCATCGGTCCAAAGGGATTGCCTTTGAAATCCATATCCAATCCAGCAACAATTACTCGAATTCCGCTATTAGCGAGATCGTTGCAAACGGTCACTATTTCATCATCAAAAAATTGAGCCTCGTCTATGCCTACCACATCGCAACCGTCGGCTAAAATGCGAATATGTGCCGCAGATGGAACCGGAGTAGACCTAATTTCATTAGCATCATGAGACACTACCATTTCTTCATGGTAACGTCTGTCTATGGCAGGTTTAAAGATCTCAACCTTTTGTTTTGCAAAAGTGGCTCGTTTAAGTCGGCGAATCAATTCTTCGGTTTTACCGGAAAACATAGATCCACATATAACTTCTATCCAGCCAAATTGCTCCTTGTGATTTACTGTATTTTCGAGAAACATTTTGTAATTTTCAGTGCAGATTAGGATTTATACCTAATCGGCATAAAGTTGAAACAAATTTATTAAAAATACAACCTAGGTGGATGTTCCTTAAAGTAAATTTGTAAACCAATTAATACTTATAGAAGCTAAGATATATTAAACTTGGTAGCATTATTGCACTTTATTGTATCTATATTCTAAATAAAAAATAATACTTGTGATGAAAAAGAAATTGGAATCTGATTTAAAAAAATTAGCAAACACGATACTTAACAATCCCTCCGGAACTTCTACTATGCAATTAAAGCAATTGGCAAAAGAGCTATATGAAAAGTTGACCATAGTTGCTTTTACTGAAGATAATTTATCTGGATTGGAAGAAACACAAAATGTTTCTACTAATGAAAAGCAAGAGGAAATTATACCAGAAAAGGAAACAGAACCTGTTAAAGATGAATATTTGCCAGATGGAACTGAGTATAATGATACAGAGGCGATCACAGAGCTTAATACCGAAATGATCAAGGATATCGTTGCCCAGATGCCTCCGGAAACAGAGAAAGTAGATTCTATGGTTGATCGTATTATCTCTCCAAGTAAAAATGGTAGGCTACCTGAGGACACTTCGAATTTTAAAAAGAACGACTTTAGAGATATAGGAGTAGATTACGATAATCTTCCGAGTTTTGAACCCGTTAAAAAACAGGAAAAAGAAAAGCCAAGATCTCTAAATGACCGACTTAAAAAAGGGATTAATATTGGATTTAATGAACGCTTATCTTTCATAAAACATTTATTTGATGGTCACACGAACGATTATAATAGAGTGATCTCTCAGTTGAACACTTTTGATAATCTCGATGATGCAAATAAATTTATTCAGCAAGTCGTAAAGCCAGACTATAAGAACTGGGCTGGAAAAGAAGAGTATGAAGAACGTTTCATGGCGCTTGTAGAAAATAAATTCAATCATTAGATCTTCCAAAGATTAAGTTCACTTAATTATGTCAAAATTATATTTGGTACCAACACCTATTGGTAATTTGGAAGATATCACTCTTAGGGCAATTCGTGTTTTAAAAGAGGTGGATTTTATTCTTGCTGAAGATACCCGCACCAGTGGAAAATTACTGAAACACTTCGAAATAAATACTCCAATGCAAAGCCATCATATGCACAACGAGCATAGAACGGTTGAAAACATTGTAAGACGTATTAAAAGTGGAGAAACTTTTGCGTTGATAAGTGACGCCGGAACTCCTGCTATAAGTGATCCTGGTTTTTTACTTACTCGAGCTTGTGTGCAAGAAGGAGTAGAGGTAGACTGTTTGCCAGGTGCCACAGCCTTTGTACCTGCTTTGGTGAATAGCGGCTTTCCTAACGATAAATTTGTTTTTGAAGGTTTTTTACCTCCAAAAAAAGGTCGCCAAACTCGATTTAAGACCTTAGCAGAAGAAACCAGAACAATCATATTTTATGAGTCTCCTCATAAATTACTGAAGACTCTTGCAAATTTCATGGAATATTTTGGAGAAGAAAGATTGGTTTCTGTGTCTCGGGAAATAACGAAAATGCACGAAGAAACCATTCGTGGAACAGCAAAAGAAGTACTGGAATATTACACAAATAAACCCCCCAAAGGAGAAATTGTTATTGTGGTTCAAGGGAAAGCATAAGTGCAAAATCTATTAGACAGCATAAGGCAGTGTGAGGTTTGTATAAAACATTTACCACAGGGTGCTCGTCCGATTATTGAAGCTTCTAAAGACTCTAAGATTTTATTAATTAGTCAGGCTCCAGGCAGAGTTGTGCATGAGTCCGGAATTGCTTGGAACGATCAGAGCGGGAAGAAATTAAGAGAGTGGCTTGGGGTAGATGAAGATACTTTTTACAATACCGCTAATTTCGCCATTTTACCTATGGGATTTTGTTATCCTGGCAAGGCAAAAACAGGGGATGTGCCTCCTAGAAAAGAATGTGCTCCCTTATGGCATGATCAGGTTTTTTCTGAATTGAATAACGTAAAACTAATTCTACTCATAGGTTCTTATGCCTCCAACTATTATCTCCCGGAAGAAAAATCCAAGCTTACAGAAAAAGTAGCAGATTATGAAAAGCATCTTCCTAAATTCTGGCCCTTACCGCATCCATCTCCTGTAAATAGATTTTGGAGAATTAAAAACACATGGTTTGAAGAAACGGTGGTTCCAAAGCTTCAACAGAAGATTTCGGATATTTTATCTTAAAATTTATTTTTCACTGTACTAATCATTTTACTTTTAATAATATATAAGCGAGGATGATTACTTAATATGGCTATATTTAATAAGAGTCCTTTTACCTTTGTGACTTTCAATAAAAAACGATTCTATGCGCTGGACGCTTAAGCCAAAACCCAATAGTGAAATTGTTACTAAACTAGCTTCACAACTTGGAATAGAAATTCCTATTGCCTCATTGCTAGTTCAACGGGGAGTAGAAACCTTTGAAGAAGCTAAAAAATTCTTCAGGCCTTCTTTGGAAGATCTACATGACCCTTTTTTAATGAAGGACATGGATAAGGCTATAGAAAGAATAGAACGGGCCATAGAGCAAGAGGAGAATATCATGGTTTTTGGAGACTATGATGTAGATGGAACCACTAGCGTTGCCTTGGTTTCTTCTTATCTAAAGACCTTTTATCCAAATGTGGTCTCCTATATCCCAGACAGATATGCGGAAGGTTATGGAGTTTCTTATATGGGAATTGACTTTGCTGCAGATAATGATATCTCCCTCATAATTGCATTAGACTGCGGAATTAAAGCAATTGAAAAAGTCGCTTATGCTGCTGAAAAAAATATAGATTTCATTATTTGCGATCATCACCGGCCAGGTGCAGAAATCCCTAAAGCTATAGCAGTTTTGGACCCGAAACGAGAGGATTGCGACTATCCATATAAAGAGCTTTGTGGATGTGGAGTTGGTTTTAAACTTTTGCAAGCATGGACTATAAAAAATAACATTCCATTAGACATTCTTCTGCCATACTTAGATTTGGTTGCAACAGCAATAGGAGCTGACATCGTTCCAATAACAGGAGAAAATAGAATCTTAGCTTATCACGGACTTCATGTTATAAATGTGGCTCCAAGACCTGGATTTAAAGCAATTATAGCACAAATAAAAAAAGAAACTCTCACTATTACCGACGTGGTTTTTATTCTGGCACCAAGAATAAATGCCGCAGGAAGAATGAAGCACGGTTTGCATGCTGTTAATTTGTTGGTGGAAGATGATATAGAAGTAGCAAAACAATTTGCATCAGAAATTGAAGCTTATAATTCTGAACGTAGAGAAGCCGATAAAGGTATTACCGTTGAAGCATTGCAACAAGTAGAAGATCTCAATGAAAAAGAGCGTTTTACAACCGTTGTCTACCAGGAAAATTGGCACAAAGGGGTAATTGGTATAGTTGCAAGTAGATTGATTGAAACCTATTACAGGCCAACATTAGTGTTTACTAAGAGTGGTGATAAACTAGCGGCTTCTGCACGATCTGTTAAAGGTTTTGATGTGTATAATGCGCTGGAAGCCTGTACCGATCATATAGAACAATTTGGTGGACACATGTATGCTGCTGGATTAACTTTAGCTGAATCTCAGTACGATGGTTTCAAGAAAAAATTTGAAGAAGTAGTTTCAGGAAGTATTGAAAATTATATGTTAACTCCAGAGATCTCTATAGATGCTGAAATAAAATTAACAGATATCAATTCGAAATTCTATAGAATACTGAAGCAATTTGAACCTCATGGCCCGGGAAATATGTCGCCGGTGTTCCTTAGCACAAATCTGAAAGATTCCGGTTATGGGAAATGTGTAGGAGGAGATGATCTTCATTTAAAATGTGCTGTTAAGCAAGGAAATAGTAAGAGTCAGATTGGAGCAATTGGTTTTAATCTAGGTCCAAAAAAGGAACTTATAAGCAATTCGCAATCTTTTGATGC
>JAGXIK010000003.1 GCA_024635715.1 Gillisia sp. | reverse complement strand
TTATTTTGATTTTTGTATTCTAAAATGGATTACATTTGACGCATAAATCAATTAATAAATTTTAAAATGAAAAAATCATTTTTAACTCTTGCAGCTATCGCATTAGTTTTAAGTTTTACCTCTTGTAAAGAAGATTCAGCTGAAAAAACTGAAGAAGTACAAGTAATCGAAACTGAAGTTGTTCCTACTGAAGAAGTAATGGAAACTCCAGTTGAAGAAACTATGGATTCTACAGATGTAGAAGCTATGGAGGTAGAAGAAAATGTTACTGAAACTGCTGTTAACTAATTAAGAGCTTTTCGAATATTTAAAAAACCCGGACTTGTACAAGTCCGGGTTTTATATTTTCAAAAAAAAGAACTTCCTAATTCTGATCCCCTTTATCTTCTTTCATCTCTTCTAACAAGTCTTCATTATTGTCTTCATTAGTTTTTTCCAGGCTTTTTTCCGGTACAGGAAATCCTCTATCACGCATTAAAGCATCAATAGTAGCATCTCTTCCTCTAAACAATCTGTAAGCTTCAGCAGGATCCATCGAGTTTCTTGGAGCAAAAAGATATTTTACCAATTTAGCAGCCATATCCTTATCGTAAAAACCTCCAGGAGATTCTGCAAAAGCTTCAGCAGCATCAGCGGTTAAAACATCTGCCCATAAATATCCATAATATCCGGTTGCATAACCTTCGCCAGAAAAAACATGTCCAAACTGCGGAGAACGGTGTCGCATTACAATTTCTTCAGGCATATTTAATTCCTTCAAGGCTTTTTTCTCGAAATTCTTCGGATTTATATTTTCAGGATCAATAGTATGATATTTCATGTCCATTAAAGCTGAAGCTAAAAATTCTGTAGTTTCAAAACCTTGATTAAAAGTCGAGGCATTTTTGATCTTTTGTACTAAATCTGCAGGGATAGGTTCTCCTGTTTCATGATGTAATAAGAATTGATTGATCACTTTATCTGTAGAAAGCCATCTTTCCAACAACTGGGATTGAAATTCTGTATAATCACGAACTCCTCCATTTAAAGTAGGGTATTTCACGTTTGCAGATAAAAAGTGTAAAGCATGTCCAAATTCATGGAAAAAAGTAGTGGCATCATCCCAAGAGATAAGCGCAGGTTCTCCCGGTGCTGGTTTTACAAAATTAGAGTTGTTGGAGGCAAGTACAGTTTCTTTGCCATCAAAAGTGGTGTAGCTTCTGTAAGTAGTTGCCCATGCTCCAGATCGTTTCCCTGGGCGAGCGTAAGGATCTAAGTACCAAAGTCCAATATGGTCTCCAGAAGTTTTATCGGTTACTTCCCATACTTTCACATCTTCATGAAATACCGGAACGCTACCTTTAGCTACTGGACTAAAATTAAAGTTGAATAATTCCCCCGCAGTAAAGAACAATGCTTGGGTAAGATTATCTAATTGCAAATATTGTTTTACTTCATCAGAGTCAAGATCGTATTTATCTTTTCTAACTTTTTCAGCAAAATATCTATAATCCCAAGGTTTTATAGTGATATCCAAGTCTTCCATTTCTGCAATGGCTTGCATGTCTTCCACTTCTTGTTCTACTCTTGCAAGGGCAGCCGGCCAAACAGCATTCATTAGCTTCATGGCATTTTCTGGATTTTTTGCCATCCTATTCTGTAAACGCCACTCGGCAAAATTTTCATATCCCATCAACTTAACACGTTCATTTCGAAGTTTTAAGATTTGGGATATCAGCTCGTTGTTATCGTATTCATCATTATTATCTCCTCTAGAATAATAAGTTTTCCATACTTTCTCACGTAGCTCTCTCTCATCAGAATAAGTTAAGAAAGGATCCATAGAAGACCGGGTGTTTGTAATAGCATATTTCCCTTCTTCACCTCTGTCTGTAGCTGCTTTGGCAGCGGCTTTTACAAAAGAATCGGGTAATCCATCTAATTGATCTTTTTCTAGGTAGGTAACATAGCTTTCTTCGTCATGTAGTACATTATTAGAAAAACTAGTATAAAGTTTAGATAAGTCTTTATTGATCGCTGCATATCGCTCTTTGGCATTTTCATCTAAGTTTGCACCTTCCATGGCAAAATTCTCGTAGATAAGCTGCACAACACGTTGCTGATCTTCTTCTAAAGGTGTCTTCTGAGAATTATCATAAACCGTCTTTATACGTTCAAATAATTTTTTGTTTTGTGAGATCTTAGAGGAATAATCTGAAATTTTTGGAGATAATTCTTTTTGTATTTCTCTAAATTCAGGTGAAGAAACATTGCTGCTCCAAATTCCATAATAAGTAAATGCTCTGTCTAATTCTTTACCCGCTCTTTCCATTGCAACTATGGTATTCTCAAAGGTAGCTGGCGCGGTATTGTTTGCTATTTTCTGAATTTCCTTTAAATGCATTTCCATACCCATTTCTATGGCTGGCTGCAATTGGGAAAGCTCCATTTTGTCAAACGCAGGAACCCCATCGTAAGGCCCGGTCCATTTAGATAACAAGATGTTTTCTGAATTTTTAATTTCTTTAGATTCCATTTTATTTTTTGAATTCTCTTGGGCTTTAACTTGCATCATAGGAGAGATTCCAATTGCAGCAATAGCTATAAAGCCAAGTGATTTTTGATAATTTAAAAAGGTTTTTTTCATAGTTTTCATTCAATTAATGATCTTAAAAAGAAGACAAAGGGGAAGATACTAAATAAAAGTTTTTCAATTAATTAGCCTGCCTCATTTAGGCTTGTCTTAACAAATAATAATTGGTCTTAATTATTAAGCTTTAAAGCTTGAAATTTTTAACTTCAAATATCTCGCCAGAGAGCATTCCAGTTAAATATTCATTGGCAATTCGATATCTCACCAATCTTAAGGTTGGAAAACCAACTGCAGCAGTCATTTTTTTAACCTGTCTAAACTTACCTTCAGTCAAAGTTATCGAAGCCCAGCTTGTTGGTCCATGTCTCTCATCCCTTATCTTTTTAGATCGTTCTGGAAATAAAGGAACAGCATCTAAAATTTCAGCCTTGCAAGGAGCTGTGAGATATTTTTTGCCGTTAATTCCAATACTAACTCCAGATTTTAATTGCTCAATAGCCTCATCTGTAATAATTCCATCTAATTGGACATAATATTCCTTTTCGATACTCGAACTTCTTACTGTCTCACTCATTTTCCCATCTGTGGTGAGAAATAATAATCCTTCAGAATCTTCATCTAATCTTCCAATAGCCATAATACCTTCGGGAAATTCGCCAAGTTCTCCCAATAGGTTTTTATTTCTACGAGTTTTATGATTGTGGATGAATTGGCTGAGATAGCCATAAGGTTTGTAAATCTTGAAATGTTGATGGGACATGAAGCGGTTTTACTTAAGATCAAAAGTATTAAAAAAGAAGGGAAGCAAAATTCATGAATTAGGAATGACTTTTGAATATAATAAAATTCCATGTAAATTGGAGGTCAAATAATATGATAAAGCCTTGCTAATTCATTTGATTAAAATAAATTAGCCATATTATCTTAGAAAGTTCTAAATCCAACAATAAATAATATAAGTTACTATGAATAAAATACTTTTAATACTTCTCGCATTTCCTGTTTTATTTTTCACCTCTTGTTCTGGTGACGATGACTCCGCCCCACCAATTGAAACTACTAGCTTATATGGAACTTGGGATTTAGACTATTTTGTCCAGAATGGAAGTGTGACAGAAAATATAGATTGTAGTAACCAGATCACCTATGTATTTACAAATGCCAGAACCTATACTAAAACTACTTTTGCTGGAGAAGGATCTGTAAATTGTGCAGTAGCAGTAATTGTTAATGGAACTTGGGAGAACTTAGGTGAAAATCAGTTTAAGCTAACTCCAAACGGAAGCAATACCAGTCAAACTTTAAATATTAATTTCCAAGATCTAAATAAAAAATTCTCTATTGTTTTCAGTAGTAACTACACAGAGGTCTATGCTAAAAGGAACTAAATAGAAGTACCTTATAACGGTAATTTAAAGCTGCTTTAACAAGCAGCTTTTTTTTATTGAAATTTTAACTTTAATAGTTTCAGTTTTGTTTTATTTGCAGTGTAACTTATAGATCTATAAAAAACCCTTTCTGCAGGAAGCTAAACTTCATTGAAATTCACCTTCCCAATGATCCAAAACAATTTAAAATTTAATACATGAAATTAGTAATACTGTCTGCAAATCCAAATTTATATTCTACAAGAAGACTCGTTGAAGTTGGGGAAAAGAAAGGACATGAGATGATGGTTGTAGATCATACAAAATGTGATCTTGTTATCGAAAAGAAAAAGCCTATTGTAATTTACAAAGGGAAAGAACTTACAGATATAGATGGAGTAATTCCTAGGATTGGTGCTTCGGTGACCTTTTTTGGGACCGCAGTGGTAAGACAGTTTGAGATGATGAAAGTTTTTACAGCTACAGAATCTCAGGCCCTAGTAAGATCCAGAGATAAATTAAGAAGTTTACAAATACTTTCCAGAGCAAGTTTGGGTCTTCCTAAAACCGTTTTTAGTAATTACTCTAAAGATGTAAGTAGTGTGATAGATAAAGTTGGTGGAGCACCCTTGGTAATCAAATTACTGGAAGGAACACAAGGACTTGGAGTGGTATTAGCTGATAATCGTAATTCGGCTGAGTCTATCTTGGAGGCTTTTAATGGTTTACAAGCAAGAGTGATCGTTCAGGAATTTATTAAGGAGGCAAAAGGTGCCGATCTTCGTGCCTTTGTGGTAGATGGCGTAGCAGTGGGAGCTATGAAAAGGCAAGGAAAAGAAGGAGAATTTAGATCTAATTTACACAGAGGAGGTTCTGCAGAGATCATAGAACTTACAGATGAAGAAGAAAACGCAGCTCTTAAAGCCGCTCGTGTAATGGGACTTGGAGTAGCTGGAGTAGATATGTTACAATCTGCCAGAGGGCCACTTATTTTGGAAGTGAATTCATCTCCAGGATTAGAAGGGATAGAACGCGCAACAGGAAAGAACATCGCGCTTCAGATAATTAAATATGTAGAAAGAAACTCAGAATAATTTTCTGAATTAATAATAAATCATCCATTTTTCTTTTTGGACTTTATGGGTAAAAGTCTCCAATAAATAGCTCAAAGAGTCATTTAATGGAGACTTTTTTCTTTCAATAAAGACAAGCTCCTTTTGTTTGAATTCATTTTTAAATTTTTCTAATTCTTTTGGAACATTGATATTTATGTAATTCTGCTTAAACAAAGTGTATTTCTCAAATTGAGTTTCTCTAAATGTATGGTAATTATTAGCTCTTACCGTAATTATATTAGCATCCAAATAAAAACTAGCAGATGGTAGTAAATCGTCGAAAACGATCACGCTTTTTAGTTCTTTTCCCTTTTCTTTCTGAATAAATTCGGCAAAATCTTTAATAGTACTTACTGTAAATTTAATCCCTCATCGAGGGTTTAACCCGCCGGACCGGCTGGGCAGGTTCTCCGCCCCAAACTATCGGGATGCCTCGGATTTTAAAAAGTATTTTCCTCTCTAGGATAGGAACCTACAACCTGTGCTTGCCTAGAGATTCTTGATTGAGCTTTAAAAGGCATTTTTCTTCCAGTCCTCAGATCTTATCTGCCTGCGTAGGATTACCATATTACGAGCATACATAACAATTCCAAATGCGTGCCCTGCAAAGAGAACAGGATCTACTCTAAATATAGAATAGATTATGATCAAGGTGGATCCTGCAAAACTAAGCAGCCAAAAGCCTAATGGTAATATTGATTCTTTTTGTTTTTCTGAATAGATCCATTGGTAGATGAATCTTAGAGTGAATACTACTTGAGATATAATGCCTAACATCAATAACCAAAAAGGGATGGCTTCATTTTTAAATAATCTATTTACATCGTATATGTTGTTGTTATATCCAAGAATCACAATTAAGACAGGGAAGATCCAAAGGAAAATTCTTAGATACTTATGGAATTTAATCCATTCTCCTTGTAGCTGAAGATTGCGAATATAAATGAAGTAGGTAAGTGTTTGTCCTAGCATTATAGCAAAATCACTTCTTAAATAGCCATATAAGAACATCAAGAAAGAAGCTACTAAACTCATTTTCCAAAATAGGGAAGGGGTTAATACCTTTTTGCTTTTTTCAGATAAGATCCATTGAAAAATAGATCGTCCAGAAAAAAGTAACTGTGCTAAAAAACCAACAGTATAAACTAACCAAGTGCTCATCCTTTTTTACCTACCTTATAATTAATATATTTCTTCTTCATCCAAACATAAGCGAAGCAATCCATTAAGGGGCCCAATAATCTATTCCAAACTCCAAAATGAGCAGTTCCGGCCATTCTTGGAAAATGCTTTATTGGCACTTGTTTTATCTTTCCATGCTGAAGCAAGATCATAGCCGGTAAAAATCGGTGTAATCCTCTAAACATAGGAATACGCTTGGCGTAATCGGTTTTAATAACTTTTAAAGGACAGCCCGTATCATCCATGCCATCATTTGTAAATGTTCTTCGAATCCCATTTGCGATAGTAGAAGACATGTTTTTTACAAAAGAGTCCTTTCTGTTATTACGATAACCCGTGACTAAATCATAACCATCAAGATTATCTAGTAAAAGGTTAAAATCCATTGGGTCGGTTTGAAGATCGGAATCTATATAACCAGTTAAGGAAGTTTCAACATAATCGAATCCGGCTTTAATTGCAGCACTTAGCCCACAATTTTTTTCGAAACTAATAAATTTGAAATCTGGGTTAGAATTGCAAATATCTTCAATTATTTTCTGGCTATTATCGCTAGATCCATCATTCACAAATAAGACTTGTGTGGGAACATGTGCAATTTTTATATACTCAGAAAGTTCTTTTTCTACACGTTTCAGGTTATCCTCCTCGTTGTAAAGAGGTACAATTACAGTAAGTGCTTCAGGCATTAAATATAGATTGGATGGTTTTCACTCGAATTGTTAACAAATGTATGCAATAAATCTAAACTGAATCTAAAGTGAGGGATTAGTCAAGAAATTAAATTCTAACTTTAATTAGACTATTTAAGTTAAAATTTAAACCTAAATTTCATCTTTTCTTTAGTTTTAAAATTTAATTTTGGGTAAGAAATTTTATTATGGCTAAAAAATTAAATCAACTTGAAGCTACTGCAATTTGTGGTAACGATATAAGTTCTTCTTGTCTTTACGTTTCTGCCCTTGCTATTTTTTATGCCGGTCAATATGCATGGATTTCTTTATTAATGGTGGCAGGAGTGTTATTTCTTTTCAGAAAAATTTACGGAGAAGTAGTTGGGGCATTACCTTTAAATGGCGGTGCCTATAATGCCTTATTAAATACAACAAAGAAATCTACGGCCTCTCTTGCTGCTGCGCTTACTGTGCTATCATATATGGCTACTGCTGTGATTTCTGCCAGTGAAGCGGTGAAATACGCTTATAGTATTTGGAACCAGATTCCAATTTTACCTGTAACTATCGGGCTTTTATTTCTTTTCATGGGATTGGTAATAATTGGAATAGGAGAGTCTTCTAAAGTAGCTATTGTGATATTTATTTTTCATTTGGTCTCACTTACACTGTTATGTGGTTTTTGTTTGTATTATTTCTTTAATAACGGCTTTGATACACTTATTAATAATTTCCATATGCCAGTTGAAGGAGGAATTGTACAAGCCCTGTTCTTTGGTTTTTCAGCAGCTATGCTAGGGATTAGCGGATTTGAGAGTTCAGCAAATTTTGTTGAAGAGCAAAAACCAGGAGTATTTCCTAAAACCTTACGTAATATGTGGATTG
The DNA here is from genome assembly GCA_024635715.1 of Gillisia sp. GTDB lineage: Bacteria > Bacteroidota > Bacteroidia > Flavobacteriales > Flavobacteriaceae > Gillisia. The sequence continues at coordinate 2,392 of JAGXIK010000003.1, read as the reverse complement.
TAGTTAGCATTTTTAATCCGCTTATTGCATTTTTAGCCTTGGCTTTGATCCCTATGGAAGTTGTGAATAACAACCAGGAAGCCTTACTATCTTTTCTAGGTAACATATCTGGAGGAAGTTGGTTATCATTTATGGTTGGTTTAGACGCCGCTCTGGTTTTAAGTGGAGCTGTCTTAACCTCGTTTGTGGGAGTTGGCGGACTTATGGAGCGGATGGCCTTAGACAGGATTTTGCCGAGCATCTTATTGAAGAAAAATAAGCGAAATAGTTCTTATTTAATTTACCTCCTGTTTTTTGTGCTTTGTACATCCATACTATTTGTAACCGGAGGAGATCTCGCAAAATTAGCAGGAGTTTATACTATTGCATTCTTATCTGTTATGGTACTTTTTGGAATTGGAAACTTTCTTCTGAAAGTTAAAAGAGCGCAACTTCCAAGGCCAGAGCGAGCTAGTTGGATAGCCTTAATTGTAGCAGTTGTAGCGGTTTTGGCTGCAATAATTGGGAATGTGGTACTTAACCCGCCTTATTTGTTAATATTTATTGAATATTTGATCCCTACATTATTTGTAGTGTTTTTTATGTTATATCACAGCTATATCCTGCGAGGTTTCCTAATTGTTAGCACCTATGTTTTTCCAAAAAACAATAAATTTTTTAATAGGCTTAACAAGAAAGCAAAGCAGAAGTTAGCCGAGATTAGCGGGCAGCAATTTGTGTTTTTTACTATGCATGATAATGTAGAAAACCTAAATAATGTAATGCTCTATATTAAGAAAAATGAATCTACAAGAAGATTAAAAATTGTTTCTGTTTTGGAGAAAGATATGAAAGTTCCAGAGGGACTTAAGACAGATATTGAAGTTTTAGACAGAGCTTATCCAGAGATACATATCGAGTTTGTTGAAGAGCCAGGAAGTTTCGGACCAGAAAAGATACAGGAGCTTTCTAAACGATGGAAGATCCCAACTAATTTTATGTTTATTGGTGCCCCTAGTGAAAAATTTGAATTTCGAGTTCAGGAACTTGGAGATGTCCGACTTATTATTTGATGAATTCTCAAAAGATTTCAGCCTACTTAAGGCATAATATTTTTAGATTTCAGCTTTACTTTAATACTAGATATAAATTTGAAATAGAAAGAAATAGTTTAACATTGGAAGTTGTGATAGATAAGAATGCGAAAATTGTTAAAAAGTTAAGAGTAGATGATAAAGATTAGGGTTTAATAAAATAGCTTTTTTTAGTTTTGTGCCGGGGTAGTGCCAATTACCTCGGTATTTATCTATAATTAATTTGCGTTACCATGTTAAAATCGAATAATTCAGTTTACCTCTGCCTAATTTTTTTATTGCTTTGGTTTTCTAATATCAATGCTCAGAATAAATCTTTTGAAACTGCTGGTGACGTTTTTCTATTTTCCGTTCCTGCAGTAGTATTAGGAACAACCTTAGTCCTCAAAGACAAAAAAGGTTCCTGGCAATTTACAAAGGCACTTTTAACCAATACAGCATTTACATACGGATTAAAAGTGGCTTTAAACAAGCCGAGACCCTTTAATAATGGAGATAATGCTTTTCCATCTGGCCATACTTCTACAACTTTTCAAGGAGCTTCGTTTATCCATAGAAGATATGGGTTTAAATATAGCATCCCCGTATATCTTGCAGCTGGATTTACAGCATTTAGTAGGATAGATGCCCAAAAACATGATGGTTGGGATATTTTGGCGGGAGCAGTAGTAGGAATTGGAAGTACTTATTTGTTTACCACCCCTTATCAGCAAGAGCATATGGAGTTAACAATGAGTTCTGGTAATGGAGAATATTTGTTGGGTTTTGTTTATAAAATTTAAACAATCAAACTTTTTAAAGATTACGCAGCAGATTAATTTTAAAAGTTTTTATGAATATTCTTTTTAAACCGGAAGGCAATAAGACGGGGGATCTTGCTTTTATCATCTTCATCAAACCATTCTTTTAATTCTATGAGATGCAATTGATTATTTTCTGCTACAGTTAGATACTCACTTATATGATGGGTATATACTTCCAACTCCTGGATCTCGGAACCATCATCAAACCTGGCCTTACTTCCAGCATATTGTTTAAAGGGATGAAGTTCACAAATATAAAACTGTCCCTCCTTTTTTAAAACTTTAGACGCTTTTTCAAAAATAGCATTTAGATCTTCTATATGTTCTAGCACTAAACTACAAATTATTAGATCGAAACTGTTGGGAACTAGTCTCCAGTCTTGTGTTAGGTCTTGTTGTTTAAAAGTGACTTTATCAGAAGTTATCTTTTGCTTTGCCATCTTCATCATTTCTTCAGAAAAATCTAATGCCATCAGAGAATCACATTTTTCAATTAACCATTTAGTATTTTTACCA
>JAGXIK010000150.1 GCA_024635715.1 Gillisia sp. | reverse complement strand
GCTACAGATAAAGTAAATCGTTTACTTATTGAGCAAAATATGAACTATTCTACCGATAAAGACATGACTCTGGCGGAGATCTACAATATTAGTGAAGAAGAGCAGTATAAGAATCCCACAAGGAAAGCAGTGGGATTTAGAACCGCAATAGTTTGATAACCTACTTCGCTACCGTGAGCAGGATACCCTGGCGATGGTAATGATCTATGAATATTTTCGGCAAGTTTGTATTAAAGTCCGCTTTAATATACCTCGTACAACATAGTTATTAAAACTCCTTTCAAATCGCGAAATCCAGTAGATGATAACTGTTTTACTTCCTTGACCTTAAAATTAAACGGTGACGCTGAAAGGTTTACACCACTTTGCTTCTTTAGTCTAATTCCCTGTCCAGAGATAATATCCTTATTGGGTTCAAAATCTTCTTCCGGTATATGCTCGGTTAGAATAACATATTTAAAATCGTATAATTTTTCTACCACATCTTTTATTTCCGCATTAGATAAATGTTGCAACACCTGCCTTAGAATCGCGCAATCTCCCGAAGGCAGAACATCTGTTACAATATCTAAAACATAAAATTCTAAATTATCTGCTTGAAATTCTTTTTTATTATGTGTTATGACTGCTGGGACTATGTCTATAGCGATATAATTCTTGGAGTACTTTACCAGTTCCTTACCAATATTAAAATCACCGCAACCCAGATCACAAACTACCGGTGGAGCTTCAAAATCTTTTAGAAAAGCGGATACTACAGCTATAAACAGATTTACTGTTTCAGGATGATGTGAGCCTAAACCAGAGTAAAATTCAGATTTGTCACCACCCCACAAGTTTTTTTCATAGATCTGAGTCATGGCATCTTTAGTTGGCCAGGGCTTTTTTATTTTTATATTTTTTGTCATTTAAAAGATAAAAACTGGATTAATTTAAAGAAGTGTGACTAGTGAGCTGACACATGAAATTTCTTTAATGCTTCTAATTCTTTATAGTAGTTTGAAAAGGCTATAAGCATTACTTAATTATTTTATGTTTAAATAATAGAACCTAAGGGACTTCAAAACGCTCATTGAATTTCAAAATTGCAAGAGGTGCGAAGCCGGGAGACCTTAGCAGCCGTCCGTTTTTATAAATATTTCTGTATCCAGCATTCAGATTTTACCGCCAGTCCTTTATCTATAATAATTTTTGCTGTCCATTTGTTGATCTCTTTCATTCTAATTTCTTGCCCTGCTCTATCTTCCTGAGATTCATACATAATGCTAATTTGGAAATTTTCCAGATCCTGTATTTCACCCTTTGTATTAATTTTTTTATGAAGTGGAGGAAACCCTTTGTTGTCAAATATCAAAAGATCTATAATTATATTTTTGGCGGCATCTTTTTCAACGATATACTTTGTTGTTACTTCATCATTTTGAATTTCACCGAAGTTATCCAAAGGGGTTTGCAATTGAAGAATGAACATCTTCTCAAAAGATCTGACCATTTGATCCATTAATAGCCCGGTATTAAATGATAATTGAGTTGCCCTATATAGTTAAGCAAATCCAGGTTATTTTTATCATTTTCAACTGCTTGGTATTTGTTCCACTCCGTTGTGAAATTTGAATTTGAAGGATGGCTGAAAACGAAAATACTATCCGATTCACAAAGTTCTGTAAGTTTCATCCAGAACGGGTAAAAAATTTTTCCTTTTCCAAGTTTACTTTTTCCAAAAATGAGTATAGGAAGATTAAAATTATTGGAATAGTTCGCAATTTCATAAGCTGAAAAAAGCAAAGTTATATTGAAGTTATCCGCACCTATCTCATTTTTTACTTCCTCCAGATCATTGGTTTTATCAGTGCTAATTTATTTAATCTTATCTTCTGCCTAATATGAAATCCCAAGGACACAATTATCAATAATGGGTAAAGTATGCAGAATACTATGAAGTTTATTTCATAGTAAGACAGATTAAGAATATTTGCTAAGTTGATCACAAAATCTGTACAATAGGAATATATATACACTCCGGCTTCTATAATTTCTTTCATTACGTATTCTTTAATATATTAATTTGATGCTGGATATTCAGCGATTTGATTATGAAGTACCAAATCAATAAAGGAATAAGAACGACCAGGAATATAATATTTGCTAATCCATAATTTCCAGTCATTTGTAACATGCCAATTACGCCAAAGTATACAATATTGGTGTAGTTAGAATAGGGCTCCAGGTATTTCACATGGTTCTCCATACAGTAGTTGGTATCGTTATGGCAAACCCATGAACATTTATCTGTTATCCTGGCACTAGAATTCATTGCAGTTATACCGGAGAATGAATATTTGTTTTCCTTAATTGTTGGCCTAACAATTTCATTGATAATTATCATTAGCAGAAATGGAAAAATTAAAATTGAACTATTTCTAAGGAATCTCTTCATAATTACTGAATTCATTCTTAATTGATAATTATATTTAATAAAATCACTTCTTTCTTAACCAACCAAGAAATTGATCATTTCTGATTTTCCATGAGCACCAAAACACCTCTACGGTCACGATCTGAAAGCTCAACCCGAAGTATGGAAGACCTTCACAAAGCTCTAAAAAAATGTTAAACAAACACAAATTATATTTAAAAAACTATTTTAATATATTAGGTTGAAAGGCATTTAAACCTAATATTTGTGAGCGATTGACGAAATACACGCAAATACTATTTCCAATATTTTTCATGTTTATTGTAAATTGATATTTAAAAAATTTAATAATTTTTTTAAGTTTTATTTAAGAATCGTTAAATTATTTATAGATTTACATTTCGTTCCCCCTATGCCCCTACCAGAGGAGAAGAACGATTTATTTTAAATCGAACTAACCTACAATATGAAGGAGAATATCTTTTGGGCATTTTTTATTCCATATTTTTTCAATCTAAATAACCGATCTGCGGTTAAAATTTTTTCATTTTTATTTTTTTCCTTCTTTAGTTGCACTTTTAACCTGATGTCCCAGGTTGATAAATCCCCGTGGGTAATTTTAGAATATGCTGACCTAAATACTAAACATATTTCTGAATCCGGAAAGTTTAATCAAAATGGATTTTTATTCGATATAGAGTGGGATAATAAATTGACCTTTTCCGAAAATCATCAAATTTTTTATGGAGGTATTTCATCTCTAAAAATTTCCAACTATAACAGTAAGCTGCTTACAACTATTGAATCTATTAAAGATTCGGTTGGATTAGGGGATATTTTGATCAGTTTTTTCGATTTTAATCTAGATGGACTTATAGATTTTCGAATCCCGCGAGAATGCGGAAAAAACTGTTACTATAGTTATTTTTTTTATGATAATCAAACCAATCAATTCCTTCACAAAGAAGAATGGGACTATATCAGGATTGACAAGATCAACAAAAGAGAAAAATTAATTTCACTTCATCCTGAATACAACATTCCAACTTTATACCGTGTTAATGGTTATGTTTTAGAAGAAGTTTTATGAAAAAGCTTCAAAAAAGTTTAATATTAATTTTTTGTTAAAATTTTATAGTATAACTCATAAAATTTACTTAATTATACAGGCCCAAATCAATGAATGATTGCCTAGAAAATCTAAACATTTAATTTCTAAAATTTTCTAATTGTTGTTTTAAAATTTAAATGCAAGTTAATTTGGAATAAAAAAGCCCAATGAAAAGAGTTTCCCTAATATCGAATTCCAGCATACAATATTACAAGTTTGACGAGGAGATAAAATTAGACTTCTCTAAAAATAATAGGATATATTATCGTCAGCCTTTTGATTCTAATATTATGGATTTCACTCTGGATCCATTATTCCGTATTAGCGAAGAGGGAGAGGAGCGGTTCTATAGAAAAGAAGAACTTAAACAGAAGGAATTTCTGGTAAATAATAAAATAAAAGATGATGCAGATTTAAAAGGATGTGAGGAAATTTTTGATTATTACCAGGCTAATAATTTAAAAAAGGCATTAAAACATTTTAAAAATAAATGGTTACCTCTTCCCTATTTCAAAGATAATTCTATTAATAAAGATCTTATCTATCCTACCGATTGGGTGAGGGTTCATTTTGATTGCGATGAGGATTATAACCGCATAAAGATTGTTTTGGCTGTGGATACAACACTGGCTAAAAATGAAGGAGATAAAACCGGACCCCAATTAAGCTTAAATCCAGAGGAAAACATTTTCCGAATTCATACTGATGAAATAAACATTAGCCATTTTCTATTTAATGGAAATTCTACAACTGCCTGGATTGAAAATTATGTGGCTGATGCTTATTATGGAAAAAATGAAGAGGCAAGATATGAACAACCCGTTAAGGAATATGTTGCTCATTATCTGGTTTTACTGAAATGGCTGGAAAGTTTGCCAGAAACTCCAGAGTTTCAATTATTCACAGATGACACCAAGAAAATCGCGATAGACTTGGTCATAGATATGGGGAACTCAGCTACCTGTGCCCTATTATTTGAAAATACTGATGATAATAATTTTTCATTTAAAAAAGTAAAAAAATTAATAATCCAGGATTATTCGCACCCCGAAAACGAATACAATGAACCTTTTCCAATGAATTTGATTTTTAGTGAATCACATTTTGGAGGGATGAACAAAGAGAAGTATCACAACAACAAATTTGTTGTTCCCAGCTTTGTGAGAATAGGATATGAGGCAGAAAATTTAATTCACAATGCCGATATTAATATGAACCTGGGTTATGAGCTTAAAACGCATAATTCAAGTCCAAAAAGATATTTATGGGATAAAAATCCCTCGGAAAAGGAATGGGAGTTTAACCCTGTTAATTCCAAATCAGTTAAAAAAGTATACCTAACAGGGATCTCTGAACAATTAAATGTCGATGGATCTTCGCTTTTAAATGGTGATGTTTTTGGATCTAAATCACTTTTCTCCAGAGGCTCTTTAATGAAATTTGTTTTTTTAGAGATTTTGGTTCACGCCTATATTCAGATTAATTCGTATCGATTTAGAGAAGAACATGGCAATCTTACGATTCCAAGGACATTAAAAAGAATTACCATCTCCTGCCCTACCGGGATGATTCAATTCGAACAAATTGCCTTAAGGGAAGCTGCTGAAGAAGCCTGTAAACTGCTAAATAATTATGTGAAGTTTTATTTTGATCAGGATGACAATAAATTTTGGTTTGAGATGCCAGAAATTATTCCATCAATTAAAGATATTGCAAAAAAATTACCTGATTTGGAAGAAAGAAAAGACTGGATGTATGATGAAGCTACCAGTTGCCAGCTTGTATTTTTATATAGCCTTCTTTCTAAAAAACTTCAGGGAAATGAATATGTAATCAATAACTACCTGTTTAAAAATAAACAGAAGCTAACCATTGGCTCTATTGACATTGGGGGAGGAACAACAGATATTATGATCTGTGATTATGCACTTAATGAAGAAAAACACTCCATTCATTTAACCCCAGACCCTCAATATTGGGAAAGTTTCAAACTCGCAGGAGATGATTTATTAAAAGAAATCATACAACAAGTAATAATTGAAGGAAAAGTAATAAAAGGTGAAGATGCAGGATTTAAAGGAGTCATAGAAAATTATGCCCTGCAAAATGGTGTAGAAAATATATCTGAAAAATTAAATGGCTTTTTTGGGCAGGATTCCAATAATATTGGAGTTGTAGCTAAGATGATGCGTAAGGCGTTTATTCATCAGATAGCTATCCCTATTGCTTTAGAATACTTAAAAAATGCTAATTCTAAGGAAACAGTTAAGTTATCATTTGAACAGATTATAGGCAAGGAATTTAAGAACAAGGAATTAATCAAATACTTTCAAAATCATTTTGGATTCAGTTTTCTTGACATCCAATGGACCTTAAACCCATCCAACACCAATAGTATCGTTAGTGCTGTCTTTGAAAGTTTAATAAAGCAGTTAAGCCTTGTACTAAATCATTATAATTGTGATTATATAATACTTTCCGGTAAACCGGGTAGCTTAAATAGTATTGAGAAATTATTCCTGAAATACCTCACTATTTCCGGAACAAATTTTATAAATCTCAATACCTATTGGATAGGTAAATGGTTTCCTTTTTCAGATAATAGAGGTTTTGTTCAGGACCCAAAAACCACTGTTGGAGTGGGAGCAATTATTGCCCTTATGTCCGGGCGCAGAAATAGTATAAATGATTTAAGAATTGACATAAGTACATTAAAACAAAAAATTGTTTCTACAGCAGATTATATCGTTAAAACAAACTTCAACAAGAAAGAGATTATTTTTTCACCAAAAAAGAATGATAATTCTGTCACTGTAAATGAATTGCCTTATCAATTTGGTTATTCAAAAATGGTTTCTAAAAATTATCCTGTCTCAGATTTATATACGATTACTATAGATGAAATTGAAATAAGAAAAAGTGTTAAAAAAAGATATCCAAATCGGGATTATACCTTCTATACCGATCAAATGAATAATGCAAAAAATAAAATTTTTGAAAATCTTCCTCTTACTATAACCCTTAGCAGAGATATAGATATTTCAAAGGAGGAAATAAAAATTGAACAAGTGGAAGATGTGGAAGGGAATGATAAATCGATCAAATATTTCAAACTCAATTATCAAACATTGGATAATGAAAATGGTTACTGGATAGACACGTGTGAATTTGTTTTAAATGCAAGAACATAATGTTACTGAGGGAATTAAAAAATGTATAAATAAGCAATAGTAGGAAAATGAAGAATTATTCTAATGAAGAAATTCAGGTAATAAAATCTAATATTAAATCTAATATTAAGGTTCTTACTGATGCTGTAGTTTGGGCTGACTCCAATCTCAAGTATGAAGAAAAAAATAATCTTATACTAAAGTTAAAGAATAACATAAACACCTTCACAAAAGTTTATCAAAACATTGATTCCAAACCAGTAATTGCAATATTTGGAGGTAGTCAGGTTGGAAAATCATACTTAATTAAAAACCTTTTAAGTCAGCAAGGGAAGCCGTTTGTAATAAAAAACAAAGATATAGAATATGATTTTTTAAAGGACATTAACCCTCCGGGAGTAGGTGCTGAAAGCACTGGTGTGGTTACAAGATTCACCATTGAAAATCAGTCAAAATTTGAGGATTTCCCTGTCAAAATAAAAATCCTTTCACCAAAGGACATCATTATTATAATGTTGGATTCCTTTTTTCTTGATCTAAAGAAAATTAATCAATTTATAAACAGAAAAGATTTAGAAAGTCATATTAGAGAAATAGAGAAGAATTACCAGGACTCGATCCAAAATGTTTTAACGGAGTATGACATTCTGGAAATAAAAGATTATTTCGAAAATCATTTGAGCAAACATACCATACTTTTTGAAGGTCTTACAGAGACCAGATTCTTTGAGAGAATTGGTAAAATAATAAATGGGTGCAATTATAATGAGTGGGGAAATGTCTTTAATGTGCTATGGAATAAGAATAGCTTCTTCAATGAATTGTTTTCAGATCTTATTTCGAACTTGAAACAATTAAATTTCGAGGCTGTCGGCTATATTTCTTACCAGGAAGTTTTAAGAGGTGGAGGAGAGGTTTTAGATGTGAAAAGGCTTAAAGAATTAAACAGTACAAATGAAAAAATTGCAGTAAAAAAAGAAAATGGAGACACAGTAGATATTAATATCTCCTATATAACTGCCTTGGTAGCTGAATTGATTTTCTCTATCCCTGAAGATTTGGTTAAAACAAAAGATTTTCTAAGACATTCAGATCTTTTGGATTTTCCCGGTGCACGAAGCAGATTAGCTATTGAAGTGGTTGACATTGATGAAGAAATTATTCCAGATATGCTTTTAAGAGGTAAAGTCTCTTATCTCTTCAACAAATATTCGGATGACTTCAACATAAATAATCTCTTGTTCTGTACAAATGATAAACAACTTGATGTCAATGAGATTCCAGGATTATTATATAACTGGATTTCAAAAAATATTGGTGCAACTTCTTATGAAAGAACCAATTCTTTGAAAAACACAAAAATCCCTCCACTTTTCGTCATATTTACTTTTTTCAATAATCAATTGAAATATGACACTACAAATGATTTTGAGTTTGAAACCGACCCCAGTAAGCTTAATTATAAATGGGACACAAGGTTCAACAGATTTTTTGAAAATGAGATTGTTACCCTCACGAAGGACTGGCATACTGAATGGACAAAGGATCAGCAAAATTTTAAAAACTTCTATCTATTAAGGGATTTCAAATATTCTACAGACACTTTTACAGATTTTGAATTGCAGGAAATGGAGAGTGCTGTAAGAGAGGAAAGGGTTCAATACCTGGATCAACTAAAAAAATCCTTTCTCAATTTTCCATTTGTTCAGAAACATTTTAATGATCCCTCCCTATGTTGGAACGGTTCTGCAGAACCGAATAATGATGGTTCCGAAATGATCATTAACAACCTAAATAAAGTTTCAAATAATGTTTCTAAAATTGATTACTACATCAATAAACTAAACAAATTAATTGAATTCCAACGAAAGGAATTAACCAATCATCTTCATACAGATGATCTTTCCGTGCTTAGAGCCAAAGCAATGAAAAATGTGAATGAGTTACAGTTTTCAATGAATACTTTACTGTTAAAAGATCTTGAAACTTTTGACTCTTTAATGACTGCCATTGCTTTAAAACCCTTAGAAATTTATAATCTTATCAATGAAAATATTGTAGTAAGCATTGAAGATAAAAAATTGGAGAATTTTGATGAAAACAACATATTGGTATCCCAATTTCCAGAATTAATTAATGTTAACTCTTACGAAGAAGCTGTAGATATTTTAAAACGAAATTTATGGATGTCTTCTGCAGAAGAAGTTGAAAGCTTTCTAAAAGAAAAAAACATAAATAAGGAAAGTCTTTTCAGTACAAAAAAGGAAATGTCAAAAGCCCAGTTTTTCACTAATCTTATTATTGAATACTGGACCACCAAAATAAGCTCGCAAGAGAATTTCTCAACTCTTACGAATAAAGGCTTAGATAAAAATTTATTGGAATTTCTTTCCAACCATCTTATAACAATAGTTGAAAAAAGAAATCTGAAAAATAAATTAGAGCTGATATTAAATGATATAGTATCTGAAACCACATTGAACAGAGGGGTGGAAGAATTTTTAGCTGAAACATTTTGCCTTTTAATCAACGAATTTGTAAATAATTTTGATCTTAATTATTTGACGGACGAGGAAATTTATGAAATAGAAAATTTCAAGACAGTCATTAATTTAAAGTATTATCCAAGGCCAAATTTAAAGACCGAAACAGTTGTAGATACAATATTTGATGATAAGCTCTTCGATAGTGTAAATGCAAATTCTATTGTACTGGAGAAATACAATAAGTGGATCGAATTCTTAAGAATTTCTCTTCTTGTGAATTGTGGGTTTGTCAATTATGACGAGGCGGCCAACAACCAGCTTAAAGAAATAGTTCGAAATTTTCAAACTGTCACTGACTAATTATGAATAAATTTCATCATATACCAACAGATAAGTTTATTCCTATATCCCACGATAATAGTTATTTATTTAACCATTATGATAAGGTTGCAAATTTTTTAGCTTTTAATCTTGATAAGAATTACAAAAGCATATTAGCCAAACCTGTACAAAATGGATACATTATAGATTGGTTTTCCATTCATAATGAATTAAAGGATATAAAAGAATACGACACTGAAACGTCAGAAAAAGCTTTATCTGTCTATTGGAATTTTATAGGAGTAATTAATGCGAAAATAGAGCAGCTTCAAAATTCAAATGATGAAAATAATAGGAATTGGGCCGGACTTTTAAAAAAAGTATTCAATCACAAAGACAATTTTATTTTTTATAATGGAACAAACATCTGCGTTGTATGGGGATGGAAATTTGAAAATACAGAAAATTACAAACCAGATTTTCATTCCATCTCACAGGCACCTGAATCCAGTCCAGAAGACTCTATAGATCCGTCTCAGGTAACAAAACCAAAGGTGGAAGAGGAAAAGGATGAGCCTTTTAAAGAACCAGAAGAGGAATCAATAGATAGCAATGAAACTGTTGAAGAATTAGAGGAGTTTGTTGAGGAGGAAATTTACGAGGAGGAAATACTGGAAGAGAAATCAGATTTCCTTGCTTTTCTTAAATGGTTCGCTTCGAAATTTTGGTGGTCCCTTGGCATTTTGGTGATTCTTATTATGACTGTTTTACTAGTAAGAACATTTTATACTAATGCTGACTATGCTGGTAATAACGCTAACCTGAATCAGATGGAAAATAGGTTGAATAATACAGCTATAAATTAAAGATGGAAATGAACCAACAACCCGTCAACGGCTTTTTCCACAAATACTGGTGGCTTTTCTACCTGGCTTTCTTTTTCCTGCTTGGGCTTTTGATTTATTCGCTAATGTATGACGATCATTACAATACCACTAACGAAAGAATTACAGCACTTAACAGGCAATTAGAAGACTGTGGCAACAGAAACATAATTCAGAATGATTCCATAAGGGTTATTTCAAATGAGGGGCAATTTGGATGCCTTAGCTTTACGCTGGTCTGGAATTCAACTGATGATTTAGACCTTCATATAAATGATGCCCGAGATAACAATATTTCATATGATAATTACTGCAAAAGTTGTGAGAATAAATTTTCCAGCGCTGGAGGACAATTAGATGTAGACCTTAATGCAGGTGGTATTGACACGAACCAACCTGTAGAAAACGTGTATTTCCAATGCACACCACCAACAGGAGTCTACACTGCCCGAATTCATTTGTACAAAAAAAGAAATAATGAGCCTGTGAATTATAAGTTATTTATCAGAAATAACGGATCGATTGTAAAAGAGTTTGCAGGTTCAATCAATTTACAGGATGAGGTAAAGGAAATAATTAGATACAACTATAATGAAAGCACCTAGATATCCTTTTTATTATTTCGTAATACTTTTCGGAATTCTGATTCTCTCCGTTTTATTTTGGATAATTGTTTTCAGTTCAGATCAAAATAGACCTTTCAGGATTTTTGAATCTGAAACCACATCAGAGCAGGTGTACTGGAGCCGGGATTATTTACCAGAACACATCAGCAATATTATCCCAATAGATACTACCAAAATTATAAGGGATTCCATAAATCAGAGGAGAATAGTTTCCAACCTGGTTAATATAGCTGTGAAGAATACCGATAACTCCATTGCCAGGTTTACTTCTGATCTGAAAGAGAAATTTCCCTCCGAAGAATATGAGGTTATTTATTTAGACAGTGTTGTAAACAGAATCCAGATTCGCTTACCAGAAGAAAAGAGACTTGAGTTCAAAGAGGAAGTAAAAAACAAGTTGGATCAATACAGTTTGCTGGTTTGGGATGAAACCTTGTTTGATTATTTAAAAACATTCACAGATCCTATGTTATCCAATAGCAAAGCAAACTGGTATCTGAAAGCCATAAACATTGAAAAAGCCTGGGAAAAGACCACCGGAAATGAAAATATTGTAATTGCAGTAATTGACAATGGATTTGATTTAAAGCATCCTGAACTTAAGAACAAAGCTTTTAAACCCTATAATGTCATAGATAAATCTGCGGAAGTGAGCCCCAACAATGAAAATCATGGAACCCATATCGCTTCTACAATTGTTGGCAATAGCAATAACGATGAAGGTTTATTAGGAATTTGTCCCGATTGTCATTTCATGCCGATAAAGGTTCAGGATCAAAACGGCATGATGACCAACACCTATATCATTGACGCAATTCTCTATGCTATTAAGAACGGTGCAAGTATAATCAATCTTTCGTTAGGGATTAAAATTCCACCTTCTATACAAATCCCACTACAGGACCAGAAGGATTATATAAACTCTTTTGCTAAAGATGAAGAAGAATTCTGGAAGGATCTTTTTAAGTACGCCGATGATAAGAATGTTACCTGTGTATTGGCTGCAGGAAACAATAACATGTTAACAGGATTTGATTCCTTTCAAAGGTCTACTACTACCATAAAAGTAGGAGCCATTGATCAAGAATTTAACAAAGCGGTATTTTCCAATTTTGGAGAACAAACAACAATTTATGCACCGGGAGTTGGAATCTTTGGTGCCAGTTCCAACAATAACTATGAATATTTAGAAGGCACAAGTATGGCCGCCCCAATAGTATCAGGTTTTATAGGACTTATGAAGTCTTACAATAGTCAAATTACGAATAAGGAAATAATAAAACTACTTAAGCGGAATGTGGTTTCCCGTAACGAACTCAGCATATTAAATGGTAATATGCTCAATTAAAATAAACAAACAACTCTTAATGAAAACTTATGAAACAAAACAACTTTCTATTTGTAGATATCGTATCGTCTCTCTTTTTACTGGTATTGCTGGTAAGCAATTTTTTAGGCCTTCTTTATATTACCGAAGGAAACATGGTTCTCAGTTTTCTAATTAGCATGTTGATAATTGTATTTTATTTCTTTATTATTAAAGCTCTGAAAAGCAATAAAGAAATGATGTCCAAAAATAAGTATATGGACAAGAATATCATCTTATGGGTTTTCTTTCTAATACTTAGCTTTGGTACTTTCGCACTAACAACGCATTTTCTCAATGTGGAATTTAATTCAAAAGCAGCGATTCAAAAAGACGCACAAACAAAATTGGATATTGTGAATACTGCATTTACTGAGTATAAAAAACGTGCAGATATTGATATGCAGGATTATGAGGGAGGCTTAAAAACTAGGTTACAAGCTTACAGTGGCAATCCATCAAGGAATATAGATATCAAGAATGAACTTCTTGAGAAACCCTTTTCCCTACCTCCCAGCTCTATACAATATCCGAAATACATTAATGTAAACGCTGTGGCAGATGCTGCAGTTTCCCCTCTTACAAATGTTACTAATACGAATATCGCCAAGTTGGATAAAACCCTAATTCAGGGCAATAAAAAATATTCTGATGTTTTTGAAAACTGGAAAAGAACTAAGTTAATGAGCTCCTATGTAGAATTAAATGGGCACGTGGAATCTAGTATTTTAAAGATAAATACCAATATTGAAAAACTACCTTTTCAAAATAAACCATTGGCACTACAAGAAGGCAATCCAGTTCTGCCTATTAATAAACCGATAGAATTATATAATAAATTCAAACCAGATCTCCTGGTACCATCAGCTGCAGTTTTATTTACCCACCTGTTTATTCTGATACCATTTTTCACCGAAAAAGTGAGAAAATACGGGAACTCTTACATAGACCATAACGTAAGAGAAATATAAATTTTAAAACTTGAAAATGGATCCACATAAAAAAAACATAGCCTTACAAAATTGTAATCAAATAGGTATAGATGACCTTATTAAATTCATTGATACGAATGCAATAACCTTACAAGAATTTGTTCAGGCAGGGCTTTCAACTAATAATGTTGAGGAGCTGCAGGCGAGAGTTAAAAAAGTAGAAAATGATCGCTCTAAAGAAACTGAAAGGCTTGAAAAGGAGAGAATAGAAGAAGAACAAAAAAGAAATCTACAAGAAGGAAAAAAACAACTGACAGATCAAATTCTAATGAAACAGGTCGGAGCAGAAAAAATTAAACGTGCCATTGAATCTGACTTCATCTCTTTTAATGATCTGGAAGCTGCAGGATTAAACAAGACTACCTTAAATTCTTTAAAACATTTCTGTAATACAAAAAGTGTCACAAAGAGAACAACTATTGATGAGCTTCCGGCAATGGAAGAAGGCCGAACAGATCTTTACTTTGTTGGGGTGCCTGGATCAGGTAAATCCACAATGTTAGCCGGATTATTAAAAACCGCCAATGACAAGGGGAAATTAATGCCGGACACTTATAATAACGCGGGCTCAATTTATCAAACCAATTTAATTACAGATCTTAATCGTGGAGTACTTCCTAATGCTACAATAGCAGGTTCTTACAATTATGTTGCCTTGTCGCTTAAAGATGATAATGGTAAAAAACATCCTTTCAATATAGTTGAGATACCGGGAGAAAATTATGTGAACATATTTAATAATGCTGAAGTAGAAGGCATACTTAAGTACATCAACAACAGCAATAAAAAGATCCTGGTCTTTGTCATAGATGCCCTGGCTCATGATACTAATTACTCTGAATCACCCTCTCCATTAGATCAAAACCTTGCATATACCAATATTCTTCAAATGTTTAAAACTAATGGAATTCTTGAAAAGACAGATGCCATCTATTTAGTAGCAAACAAATTTGACACCATAATCGAAAATTATTACGCACATGACAATCGCCCTAACGGGGACCGTGCAGAGGAATTTTTAAATAAAAACTTTTTCAATTTTATTGAAAACTGCAAGATGGCAAGAGAAGAAACAAGAAATCAATTTAAGATTAAAACTCTCCCATTCTCTATTGGAAATGTAGTATACAACAACATTATCGAAAATTTTAATACCGATTTTTCTGAATCATTGATTAATCTGATAATCAACGATTCCTTTGTAGTAAAGGGTGGAGTATCTAAAGTTTTACAAAGCAAATAAAATGGAGCAATTTTACCTTATTATACAAAAAACAACCACGGGATTAACGGTAGAATATGCTTCTCCCGGGATTGATCCCCAAAATCCCAATGTAATTAAAACCCTTGAGGATGAGAGGGCTTATTCTACACAAATTGTAAAGGAGTCTGATATATATTCCCTGCAAATAACTGACCACTTCCGGATTTATTCTCTCATTGTAACGGATAGTGATAAATTTGGGAGATCCGGGTTTTATGAATTTAAATTGTACGGGCCCAGGGATTATCCTTTAGAAAACTTTGAAGCGATTTTACAGGAGATAAAGAAAAGGTATAATGAGGACATCTCTACAAAACCTTATGAATCTATTTTATCTACCATTCTATTAACTCAAAATAATAGTATAACAAATTATATTTCGGGTAAGCAGAATAATAAAAAATATTACACTTTTTATGATGAAACCAACCTCGATTCCTTAAAGGAAATTTTTAGAGAAAAAGGGGGTTATTTAATTAACAAACTATATGCTTTAAATAGATCAAAAGCTTATAAAGAAGATGTTATCCAGAGTTTAGGACTCCTACCCTTTTCCATGGGCCACTTTAGAGAAGTGGTAATTAGTAATCCAGACCGTGTTTTAAAAGAGCTCTTTTTAAATAATGAGAAACTGGAGGTGAATACTTTTAAGGATGAGTTCAAAATACTTATAGAACCCAAAGACGTACTTAGGTATTCAACTTCAGACAGTAAAACCGTTAAAACAATTCCGGGTTCTTTTGCAGAAATAAAACGAAAACCACCCGTTTACAAACATGTCCCAACTAATTATCCTCCGGCTAAGAAAAAATCATTTCTAAAAGAAAATGGAGTGTACCTTTTAGCATTAGTTATTATGATTGGGGGTGCCGGTTTTGGAATTTATAAGTTCTTCCAAGGTTCTGAAACAAGTGAAAAAATAACAATTTCAGATTCTTCTTTAAACAACAATGAAAATAATGTAACTCATTTAGATTCTACTCAAAT
>JAGXIK010000028.1 GCA_024635715.1 Gillisia sp. | reverse complement strand
TTATCAATTTGAAGGTTATTGGACAGATATAGGAAATATTGAATCTTTTTTTGAAGCTAACCTTGGACTAACAGATAATATTCCAAAATTTGATCTTTACGATAGTTCTAAACGAATTTATACTCGTGCAAGAATGCTTCCAACAACTAAGATTTCTGGAACTGTTCTTAATAAAGCGGTAATTGCCGATGGTTGCTTGATAAATGCCGCCAAGATAGAACGGTCTGTTATTGGAATTCGTTCTAGAATAGGAAGTGGATCTACAGTAAGTAACACCTATATGATGGGAAGTGACAGCTACCAGACTTTAGAAGAATTGGAACAAAGAGATACAAAGATCCCGATGGGCATTGGTGAAAACTGCAGTATTAATAACGCGATTTTAGATAAGAATTGTTGTATTGGAAATGATGTGAAGATAAATGGGAATTCGCAGTTGGAAGAGAAGGAAACTGATACTTACTTTATAAAAGAAGGAATCGTAGTTATAAAAAAAGGAGCTATTATTCCGGATGGCTATGAGATTTAAAATTCGGTATTTATTGATTACTTTTTTCTAAACAATTTTAATTAGCAGCCCAAAAATATGTCGCAGGTAAAAGCTTACAGTTTATTTACAGATTTTGATATTTCTTTATTTAGAGCGGGAAAACATTTCAAACTTTATGAAAAGTTTGGTGCACACTCTATGCAGTTTGAAGGAGAGGATGGTGTGTACTTTTCGGTTTGGGCACCTTCTGCAAAATCTGTTGCAGTAGTTGGCGATTTTAATTTTTGGGATGGAAAGGAGCATATGCTAAATGTGCGTTGGGATTCCTCCGGAATTTGGGAAGGATTTATTCCCCTGGCTAAAAAAGGAATGCGTTATAAATTCAAAATAACTTCCAATAATGATAATATAATTACCGAAAAAGTAGATCCCTACGCACACTATTTTGAAAGATCTCCAAATACTGCCTCTATAATCTGGGATATCAAAGATTATAAGTGGAAGGATAAGAATTGGATGGGTTATAGGAAGGACAAAAATGATCTTGATAAGCCATATTCTTTATATGAAGTACAGCTAGGGTCTTGGAAGAAAAACTCGGAAGGGGAATTTTTAACCTATAGAGAACTAGCGGTAGACCTAGTGAATTATGTGAAGGAAATGAACTTCACTCATGTGGAGCTAATGCCTATTATGGAATATCCATATGATCCTTCTTGGGGTTATCAGCTTATAGGATACTTTGCACCTACCTCTCGTTTCGGCTCTCCTCAAGATTTTATGAATTTAATAGATGCTTTTCATCAGAACGATATCGGAGTTATACTGGACTGGGTTCCTGCGCATTTTCCTTCAGACCAACATGGACTGGGATTGTTTGACGGGACTCATCTTTATGAACATCCAGACACCAAAAAAGGATATCACCCGGATTGGAAAAGTCTGATCTTTAATTATGAACGTAATGAAGTGCGTTCCTTTTTAATTAGCAACGCCCTTTTCTGGCTGGAATATTATCATATAGATGGACTGCGGGTAGATGCGGTAGCTTCAATGATATATCTGGATTATTCCAGAGAAGAAGGGGAGTGGGAACCAAATATATTTGGAGGCAATCAAAATTTGGAAGCTGTATCTTTTTTGAAGGATTTCAATACTGCAGTGTATAATAATTTTGAAGGAGTGCAAACCATAGCAGAAGAATCTACTGCTTTTTCCGGTGTTACAAAACCGGTAGATCAAGGAGGTTTAGGTTTTGGGATGAAGTGGATGATGGGATGGATGCATGATACGCTAGCTTATTTCAGCAAAGATCCTATTCATAGAAAATTTCATCAGAATGAGTTAACATTTAGTCTGGCTTATGCCTTTACTGAAAACTTTATGTTACCCCTTTCTCATGATGAAGTTGTACACGGTAAAAAGTCACTTTTAAGCAAACAGCCAGGAGATGAGTGGCAGCGATTTGCAAATTTAAGAACCTTATATGCATTTATGTTTATGCATCCTGGTGCGAAGCTCTTGTTTATGGGGTCCGAATTTGCTCAGTATGAGGAATGGAATTTTGAAAAGAGCTTAGATTGGAATTTATTAGAATTCTTGCCGCATAAAGGAATGCTGAATTTCGTAAAAGACCTGAATCTATTTTATAAGCAAACGCCGGCGCTCTATGAAAAAGCCTTTAGTACTGAAGGATTTGAGTGGATCGCCTATGACGACAATGAAAATTCGGTGCTTTCCTTTTTAAGAAAGGGTCATGATTCCCAAAATGATGTAATTGTGGTATGTAATTTTACTCCCACTTTAAAAGAAAATTATAAAATTGGACTAAATAAAAAAGGATATATCAAGGAGATCTTCAATAGCGATCTACTGCCTTATGGAGGTAGTGGTGTTAAAAATACTGAAAGTGTTGAGGTATCTAATGATACTTGGAACCAACGTAAATTTTCAGCAAGTATCAGCCTTCCGCCATTAGGAGTGGTAGTTTTTCAGCACATAGGTGAGTAATAGTGAAATGTTGGAAATTAGGTGCTTTAATTACATTTAACGTAATAAAAAGCCTTTATTATTATGGAATAGTAACTACCCTATTTTGGTTTTTTTAGTACGTTTACAAATTATTTTTTAGCACCCTATCTATGATCACTAATACAGAATTAGCACTAAAAGGAAATCAGTTTCCTAACAATATTGTTTCCTATAATAAGAACATTGATGTTCTAGATTTTCGAACAGAAAATGATGTGACGCTTCAAATAACCATTGTTCGAGATAGTGTTATAAGATTCCGATATTCAACAACATCCAACTTCGATAAGGATTTTTCGTATGCCATCACTAAATATGCCAGCACTGGCTATAATTACCTAGAGATCGAGGAAGCTGCTGAAGATTATATAATCACTACTCAAAAACTGATCTGCCACATAAATAAAATAAATCTAAAAGTAAATATTTATGATGCCAAGGATAAGACCTTGATTAGTCATGATGAATTAGGATTCCATTGGGAGGAGAGTTATGAGTTTGGTGGTGATATTGTTAAGATGAGCAAAACCTCTCAGGATGGTGAAAGCTATTATGGCTTGGGGGATAAACCTTCGCATTTAAATCTTAAAGGAAAAAGATTTGAGAATTGGGTAACAGATTCTTATGCCTATGGTAAGGATACAGATCCAATTTATAAGGCAATACCGTTTTACACGGGCTTACATCACGGGAAATCTTATGGAATATTTTTCGATAATACCTTTAGAACCTTTTTTGACTTCGCGCATGAGCGTAAGAACGTAACCAGTTTTTGGGCACAGGGAGGGGAGATGAATTATTATTTTATCTATGGTCCAAAAATGACCGATGTAGTTGCTAATTATACCGATCTAACTGGAAAGCCGCATCAATTACCAGCACTGTGGACGCTTGGGTATCATCAATGCAAATGGAGTTACTATCCGGAATCTAAAGTTAAAGAGGTAACAGCCAAATTCAGAGAGCTACAAATACCATGTGACGCCATTTATTTGGATATAGATTATATGGAAGGCTTTAGATGCTTTACCTGGAATAAAGAATATTTCCCAGATCCAAAACGAATGGTGCAGGAGCTGTTGGAGGATGGATTTAAAACCATCGTGATCATAGATCCGGGGATTAAAATAGATAAAGATTACGAGGTTTTTAAAGAAGGATTAGAAAACGATTATTTCTGCAGACGAGCCGATGGTCCTTATATGAAAGGAAAGGTATGGCCGGGGGAATGTTATTTCCCAGATTTTACGAATCCGAAAGTGAGAGATTGGTGGGCTGGTTTATTTAAAGAACTTATAGAGGATATCGGAGTAAAAGGCGTTTGGAATGATATGAATGAGCCTGCGGTAATGGAAGTTCCTAATAAAACCTTTCCAGATGATGTAAGACATGATTACGATGGAAATCCATGCAGCCATAGGAAAGCTCATAATGTTTATGGAATGCAAATGGCTAGGGCAACTTACCAGGGATTAAAAAAGTTTGGATATCCTAAGAGACCATTTGTGATAACACGTGCAGCATATGCTGGCACACAACGCTACACTTCTTCCTGGACAGGAGATAATATAGCTACTTGGGAACACCTATGGATCGCAAATGTACAGGCACAGCGAATGGCACTTTCAGGATTTTCATTTATAGGAAGTGATATTGGTGGTTTTGCAGAACAACCTAATGGAGAGCTATATGCACGTTGGATCCAGTTAGGAGTATTTCATCCTTTTTGCAGAACTCATTCTTCAGGAGATCATGGAGAACAAGAACCATGGATGTTTGGAGAGGAGATCACTGGAGTAGTTAAAAAATTCATTGAACTTAGATATCAACTTTTACCTTACTTATATACCTCTTTCTGGCATTATTTAAATGAGGGAACCCCCATTTTAAAATCTTTAGTTTTATATGATCAGGAAGATATTCAAACTCACTATAGAACAGATGAATTTATATTTGGAGATCAGATACTTGTTTGCCCAATTATTGAAGCTAATTCTAAAGGCAGAAGATTATATCTTCCAAAAGGTAACTGGTATAACTACTGGAATAACAAGTTCAGCTCTGGAGGTAAGGAGATCTGGGTAGAGGCAGATCTGGATAGTATGCCGCTATTTATAAAAGAAGGAGCTATAATCCCTAAATACCCAATTCAGCAGTATGTTGGAGAAAAGGAGATTAATGAAGTAGTATTAGAGGTTTACTATAAAAAAGGAAAAGAAGATTCGTTTCTGTTCGATGATGCCCATGATGGGTATGATTACACCAAAGGAAGATTCAGTTTAAGAACCTTCAAACTTACCGGAAAAACAAATGAGTTGATCATTCAGCAACACAAAGCAGGTTCTTTTATAACGGGTTATAAAACTTTCAAATTAAAATTGATTGGGATACCGTTTAATATCTCCAAAATTCAGATAGATAATGAAGAAATAGATTTTGAGGCGGTAAAAGTAAATGGAGACAACACCTTGATTATAGATAAAGATTTTACCTCGCTTCATATCATGCAATAATGGATCGTTAATTATTGAAATATTTATAAGATAAAGAAATTTAGCTTTGTGCTTTCTATTATAAAAGTCATTAAACAAAGAATTCCCATCAAGATAACTTGGTGGGAATTTATAATTTTAATCCAATCCAGAACTACCTTAGGCCCGGTAACAACCAATGGAATTTTGTTCTTTTATTGGAGCTCCAATAAAGGAACAAAATCTTTATTTCAAGGGATAGATATAGCTTATGAGGCTTATTTTAATGTGCTTATGCGTTGTGCATTCAAAATAATAAGCATCAGGATTATTGCAGTAACAAAGAGAATAGATCCGAATGATATTCCCATATCCATCAGCGTTCCAAAAATTAGCGGACCTAAAGCTGTACTTAAAACCATGAACATAGTGAAAACGCTTCTAATTGTTCCTAGCTTTTCGGTTCCGTAAACTTCCGCCAAGACGGCAGATTTGACCGTTCCGGCCATCCCGACACTAATTCCGGCAAGGATTAAAAAAGCAAGGGCTCCAAAAATACTATGGGAAAATGCAAATGGGAGTAATCCCAAAGTAAAAGGAATCAGGTAGTAGCGAAACATTTTCTTGCCAGAATATTTATCTACCAATACGCCTCCGTAAATTGAAAATATGACTCTGGTTAATGCGTATACGGTGAAAAAACTGGCATATAATGAGACCGACCATCCTTTATCTTCCACCACCACATACTGATAGAAAAAGACAGCGGTTATGGTAAAACTGAGTGCAAAACTTACCGGCATTAGTATGAAAAAGGCTTTGGTTTTTAGTAGATTTTTGTACTCCCTAATTAAGGAACCTGCCGAAGGTTTGGTTGCCAGTTCCAGATCTTTATCAAAATGTGTAAGATCAGAAAAATATAATCTGAATAAATATAACAATAGAAAAGCTGCACTGGCCATCGCGGCAACTTCATAATCATACCAAAGTATAAGTGTTGAAATAAAAATCGGGAATATAGCCTCACCAATCGCATAACCTAGAGAAGCGATACTTAAGGCCTTTCCCCGATCCAAATCATAATGTCTTGACATGACCGTTAGGCTGATATGGCTCATTAATCCCTGGCCAGTTAATCTTAGCCCAATTAGGGCTATTATAAGAATAGCGATACTCAAATGAGAAATTCCTAAAAGAAAAGAAGAAACAGCAAGTAGTGCTACGGTAAGTATCGTGATTTTTTTAATAGGTTTATGATCCACAAGATGCCCTACCGATAGCATAATGACTGAAGAAGTAACTGTTGCGATCGCATAAAGACTTCCAAAAAGACCATTAGAAATTTCGAAAGTTTTTAGTATTTCGGGTACATAAATAGAGATCAAAAAGGTTTGTCCAAAACTGGATAGGAAAGTGAGCATCCATCCAAAGCCTACTTCTGCTCTGTTCTTTCTAAAAAATTTGATTAATCCTGCCAAAAATAATATTTATACGATTTCTAAAATACACAATTCACAAAAGTAAGAATACAAATTAGATTTTAGTCAATAGCTTTATCATGGGCTTTCTGTCTAAAGAATAATTACTAATAGATCATAAAAAAAGCCACTTGATAAGTGGCTTTTAATTTTTTTTATCCTGAATTTGATAAATAAATTCTAAAAAAACACTAGAGTGTAGGGATGTTTAGAAACATGCTATTTAAGCTAAATTTCTAAATATCCTTTTAAACTCTTTATTATGATTTAGAAGATAAATTATCTCTAGGTTCAGTATGCTCTCTTTTATCCTTAACCTGGTGGTTTATTTTCTTGCCTTGGGTCGCTTCGTGATTTATGGATTGTTCCTTTTTACTTGTTTTCTCTGGGTTTGGACTGTCTTTACTCATAATTGTTTTATTTAAATTATTATATTTAATATTTTCATGAAATACAGAAAAGCGAGGCTATCAAAAATTTTAAAAGTATAATTAACCTCTTAAGATATTATCCTTTACTTTTTTTGCCTTCTTCTTTTTTCTTGTCACCTTCTTTCTTCTCGTCTTTTCTCTTTTCGTCTTTAGCGATTCCTTCGGCATGAGGGATTGGGTGTTTCCCTACTTTATCATCATAATTTGGTGTTTTCATTTTGAATATTTTTAAATTAAATTCTATTTTGAAGAAACTTTTTCTCCTTTTATTGAAATTACTTTTTATAAATATTATTTTAAATCATACTAACATTCTTTAACATTTTTATGTTAAATCTAGGTTTATTTGAAGCAAATAAATTTCTTTAAAAGACGTTCTTAGTTGCTCTTTATTAATGATATACAACTTATTTAATAGTTCAAAGAGTAGTTTAATTTGGTACGCTGAAGAGGATTAACTACTTATAGAAAATATGGGATATATAGGAACAGCCTTTGGTCACTGGTGAGACTCCATACTATATAGATTTCTGTCTATCCTAATTTACTAAGTGATGGCCTGAGGAGGAATAAGTCAAAGTTTTACTAAATCTAATCACTCTTTGTATCAATTTGAAAAATGAAACTTAACTTGGCACATTAATTAAGATTTATATGGCATCTGGATTTTTTGCACTATTAGACGATATCGCTGCCCTAATGGATGACGTCTCAGTAATGACTAAGGTCGCTGGAAAAAAAACGGCGGGAATATTAGGGGATGATTTAGCGGTAAATGCCGAAAAGGCCTCTGGATTTATTTCTTCGAGAGAGCTCCCTGTGCTTTGGGCTATTACAAAAGGATCTTTACTCAATAAGGTCATAATTCTACCGGTAGCATTTCTGCTAAGTGCGTTTGTACCCGCTGCGATCACCATAATTTTAATTTTTGGTGGTTTATATTTGGCTTATGAAGGAGCAGAGAAAATCTATGAATATTTCTTTCCACATGCTCATGCCTCAGAAAAGCCGGTTTTAGAAGAGCTTTCAGAAGAAGAAGTTTTAGCGAGAGAAAAGGGAAAGATCAAATCGGCAGTTATTACTGATTTTATACTCTCGGTAGAGATCATTATCATCGCTTTAGGTTCGGTTGCCACGCAAGTTCTTTCAACTCAAATAATCGTGGTTACTATCATTGCTTTGATCGCAACTGTAGGAGTTTATGGTATTGTTGCACTGATTATTCGTATGGATGAATTTGGAGCAAAACTGATCGACTTCAATGATAGTGAGGATAGTTTTTCAGATAAGGTGGGAATATTTCTGGTAAATGCCTTACCAAAAGTGATCAAAAGTTTATCTTTTATTGGAACAATTGCTTTATTACTTGTTTCCGGAGGTATCTTCTCTCATAACGTAGGTTTTCTACATGGACTTTTTGAAAGTATTCCTTCAATCATCGTGGAGTTTTTACTGGGTCTGGTAGTTGGTATTATCGTCTTGGCAATTGTAAGCCTTGGTAAAAAGATATGGAAATCAATATCCAAAAAATAAAAGCTTAAACAGGATGATCTCATGCGTCTAAAAAGAAAAGATTATTTGTTGGTTGTTTTCCAGATTATTCTTTTCCTACTATTTTATTTTAATTACCCATTTCTAATATTTGAACTTCCTAATTGGATCAAAACAATCGCCCTGAGTGCTATTATAATTGGAATTTTAATTTTTGCCTTGGCGATGATTCAGCTTAATAAAAGTCTCTCCCCATTTCCTACACCGAAATCTGGTTCCAGACTGGTTCAAACCGGACTTTATAAATTCGTAAGACATCCTATATATACAGGTATTCTTTTCGGATTCATCGGTTTTTCGGTATATACTGAATCCGCATACCGCATTTTTATCAGCATCATTTTGTATATGTTATTTGTCTATAAATCTACTTATGAAGAAAGGCAGCTTATAAAAAAATATGAGGCATATGAAAAATACAAAAGATCAACGGGGAGGTTCTTCCCAAAATTCTAGACAAAAAAATATCGTTCATTTCTGAACGGGATTTGAGAGTTTTTCCTCAATAAATTAGTTTCCTTATCCGTCCTAGTAACTATTTTCCAATAACCAATAACCAATAACCAATAACCAATAACCATTGATATTTTTAGTTTATATCAGTTTTAGAT
>JAGXIK010000149.1 GCA_024635715.1 Gillisia sp. | reverse complement strand
TTGTGATTTTAAAGGTGATTTTCTTTATTGAAAATATTTACAAACCAGTATAAATGCAAAGAGTCTGCTCCGTTAAGAAACAAACTCTTCACTAACCAACCAAAAAAATCAAAAAGACAATTATTCTACCAGTAGAATTTAAAATATAGAAGGGTCACCAATATTTAACTTTAAGGGCAATCCAAATGAATTATTAGCAAAATTACATTCGTTAAGCTACCCGCAATTAGTCTCTTGTTTTATACTTACGAGAATAAATATACTACGGTTTTAATTTTTGTGATAATTAACATTTGGCGAGTAAAAAATTACTCCAGCCAATCTTTAAAGAGCTTCACTCGTTCCCGACTTACAATTAACTGATGTTTATTAAAACAATCCAGTTTTACCTCTAAACGTAAATTAGAATAACTTATAATATCTTTTATAGCATTAAGGTTTACGATAAATTTCCTACTAATCTTAAAAAATTTCTCTGGGTCTAGATCTTTCTCTAATTTTTCTAAACTAAGATCCAATAAATAGCTTCTATCACTATTTGTGTGTAAGTAGGTACCCTTATTTTCTGAATAAAAACAACAAACATCACTTACTTCAACAATCTTTAAGTGTTGCCCTACCTGAATAGTAAATCGTTTTTTATATTCCTTTTGACTAGATTGCTGAAACATTTTATGAATGTCTTCAGCATTTATGAAACTAGGGCTCTTTTTAACACTATTAGAAGTATATTTCTGGACAGCTTCCTTTAACTCTTCATCATCTATTGGTTTCAATAAATAATCTACACTATTCAACTTAAAGGCCTTTAATGCATATTCATCATAGGCAGTAGTAAATATAATGGCACTTTTAATTTCAACATTTTCGAAGATCTCAAAAGATAAACCATCACTTAGTTGAATATCCAAAAAGATAAGTTCTGGATGCTCATTGTTCTTAAACCATTCAACAGCTTCAGTTACACTATGTAACATAGTGACAACCTCCAGATCTAAAGCATTCAGCATTCTATTAAGTCTTCTAGCAGACGGTTTTTCGTCCTCCACAATTACTACTTGCATTCAGAATTTTTTAAAATTACTCCCATTTTTGTTTTTCCTCCTCTTCCATAAAGGATTTAATTTTTCGTTCTTCCCAATCTTTATTGAACATAGGGTTTACTTGAAATGCTTTTAATGCATCGAAGATAAGACCAATTCCCCAACCTCCGGTTACCCACAAGAACCATGGATATTCCCACTCATTGGAATAGTAATTCACTCCTGCCAGAAATATATTTACAACGATAAAGGTGAAAAGGTGATTGTAAAATTCCTTTAGTTCCTTGACCCGTTCCTTGGCTTTTAGATAATTATTCTCTTGATTCTCCATGGATCTTAGTTTTTACGGTTCATTAATTCTTTTATCTTTTTTTCTTCCCAATTCTTGCCAAGAATAGGATTGAGATCGAAAACCTCCATGGCATGAAATAGTATTCCTATCCCCCAGCCTATTGATGGAAAGAAAACCCATGAAAGTCTATTTGATGTTAAATAGTTAAAAATGGCAAGTGCAGGAATTATAACACAATATGAAGTTAGATTGCCATAAAATTTCTTGATTTTATCAACTTTTTCTTTAGCTCTTACATATTTAGCATTGCTATCTATTTCGATATTTGTTCTCATAATGCTTGCTTTTTTAGTTAATAATGGAAGTCTAACTTCAAAGAAGTCGGTTGTTTTTTGAATTTGTACTTTCCTTTTGGTTAAAAGGGCGAAGCGTTGCTGAATGTTGAATAATCCCACTTTACTTCCCTTTTCCAATGTTTCTTTTTCTTGAAGATTGTTTCTCACAACTAGCTCGTTTCCGTCTTCATAGATCTCTATAAGTAAAGGCTGTATTGCCGAAACTCGATTGTGCTTTACTGCGTTCTCCAATAGTAACTGAAGTGAAAGAGGAACTATTTTGGCATCTGTCATTTTTAATTCTGAAGGCATTGAAAAATTGATCCCGTCTTCAAATCGCATTTTAAGTAGATTAATATAGGTGTTTGCGAATCGCATTTCCTCAGATAATTCTACCAGATCCTTATTTTTTTGTTCTAAAACATATCTATAAGTTTTAGAAAGTGAAGTGGTGAATTTTTGTGCTGCAATTGGATTTTCCTCAATCAAGGAAGTGAGCACATTTAAACTATTGAATAAAAAGTGTGGGTCTAACTGATTCTTCAGTGCATCGAATTTAGCTGAAGCTGTTCCTGCAATCATCTTTTGCTCCGCTACCCTCTTTTCTTGTAAGGCTTTATAGAAATAAAATAAATGAAAGCTAAGAGAAACTATTGCTGTAAAAAGCAAAGGAAATAGATAGCTACTTATCTTCTCATTTGCGATAAATTCAACTAGATCATACCTAGCTTCAAAATAGATCAAATGAATAGCTCTACAAAAGAAATAAGCAATTAGCGTTAGAGCAATGCTTCCAATAACTCCAAAAACAATTCTTTTTACCCCCTTCCCGTCCCAATTTATCTTTTTATTCATTAAATAAAAGAAGATTCCGTTAACTGCGGTTAGGGTAAAACTGTAGAAAAAAAAGATTCCCCAATAAGAGATATTTGCTAGCTCTTTTGTAGTAGAGGAATTTCTAAAAACCAGTTCTATTAGTATAAGCACTAAGGTAATGAGTCCACTAACTTTAAATAATTGTAATAGCAGTTTATACATTTTACTATACTTTGATTTAATTCTATTCAAATATCTATAAAACTATAGAATGTTAGAAAAATTTAGAACCGAGTTGTGGATTTTAAAAGATGAATTGAAAATCAATTTCTCATTTTAAATAAACCTTAACACTAAATTTTATACCTTGAATAAATAAACAAACTAACCTAAAATATGAATATTTTTGAAGCTTTACGTCAGGAACATGAAATCCAAAGAGATCTTGTAAAAAAACTTGTATCCACTCACGGAGATACTCAGGAAAGAAAGAAAATTTATGAGCAATTAAAACACGAGTTAAAGATACACGCAGATGCAGAAGAAAGACATTTTTATGTCCCCTTAATAAAAAAAGATCTTACTCAAGAAAAAGCCAGACATAGTATTGCAGAACACCACGAAATGGATGAGCTAATGGAACAACTGGATGATACAGAAATGAGTGCGTCTAATTGGTTAAAAATAGCAAAAGATCTTGAACATAAGGTTACTCACCACCTAGATGAAGAAGAGCATGAAGTTTTCCAAATGGCCGGAAAAGCGCTTACAGAGAAACAAAAGATCTCATTAGCATCAGATTATAATAAAGAGATCACAAAAACCAGATAATTTCTTAGTTTTTACTAAAATAGAAAATCCGCTTCAATTCTAATTGCAGCGGATTTTCTATTTATATTAAGATCCAAAGATTCTAAACAAGTTGAAATTTCTTCAGAAATAAATATTATAAGGCTTTATCTGATTTGGATTGCTTTTTATTTTCTTTAAAAGGTCTAATTATTAATCTGGCCGCCTTATCGTAATTCACATAATTGTAAACCCAATTAAAAAAAGTAACCAATCTATTTCTAAAACCAATTAGAAACCAAAGGTGCACAAACATCCATATAAACCAAGCAAAGAACCCTCCAAAATTGAACTTTCCGAGATCTACAACTGCTCGATTTCTTCCAACGGTAGCCATAGTGCCTTTATCAAAATAATCAAAAGGTTCTAGCTTTTGATTATTTAAAATATTACGAATATTTTTAGCAAGGTGCTTTCCTTGTTGAATAGCAGGCTGTGCAACCATTGGATGACCTTTTGGAAACTCTTCACTTTGCATAACAGCAATATCTCCAATCGCAAAAATAGTGTCGTAGCCATTAATTTGGTTAAAACTATTTACTTCGTACCTGTTCGCTTTTTCTATAAGAGCTGATGCATTTAAGCCCTGCACAGGTGCACCTGTAACACCGGCACTCCAAATAAATGTATGAGTTTCAAAATTTTTAGATGTATTTGTAAGAACAAGATCCCCATCATAAGATTTTACCTGTGTATTTAAATGAATTTGTACACCTAATTCTTCAAGAAATTTAGCTGCTTTTCTTGAAGATTTCTCACTCATGGGTGGTAATACCCTATCCATTCCTTCTACAAGATGAATTTCCATTTCCGAAGGATCCAAATCGGGATAATCTTTAGAAACAATATGATTTCTTAATTCTGCAATTGCTCCACTTAGCTCAACCCCTGTAGGACCAGCGCCGGCAATCACAAAATTTAAAAGCATTTTTCTTTCTTTGGGGTCTTTCGTAATTACAGCTTGTTCTAAATTCTCTAAAATAAGACTTCTTATATTCAAGGCATGCGGAACAGTTTTCATCCACATGCCATTTTTTTCTATACTATCATTTCCAAAAAAATTAGTTCTAGAACCGGTTGCAATGACCAGATAGTCATAAGTAAGTTCTCCAATATTAGATTCAATTATTTTTTTTTCAGGATCTATTTTAGTGACTTCGGCCATTCTAAAATAACCACGATCGCTGTCTCTTATTATTTTTCTTAAGGGATAGGCTATAGAATCTGGTTCTAATCCAGCAGTTGACACTTGGTATAAAAGAGGCTGGAAAGTATGATAATTATGCTTGTCTATTAATATAGTTTGAACCTTTTCTTTAAGTAACTTTTTAGCTAAGGAAATTCCTCCGAATCCTCCTCCTATAATTGCAACACGTGGTAAATTAGTCTTAGGTATATTCATTTGTCAAACTATAATTTATTTTATTCTATAAATATATAATAAGCTAAACTATTATTCATCAAATTATATATCTTCGAAAATAATTATAATAATTTGGCTTTTATTAAAAAGCAAGCAGGTTAGATTTTACCCTACTAGATGTAACACTGTGCAGTATTCAAAGACTAACCATTTGTAAATAGTATCTGTGGAGAAAGAATTAGAACATCAGTTTGTAACAAATCTGGAGAGGGACCAGAATATTGTTCACAAAATATGTAGGATTTATACCAATGACCAGGCTTCCCATAACGACCTATTTCAAGAAATAACGATTCAGCTCTGGAAAGCATATCCAAAATTTAGAGGAGATGCAAAATTTAGTACGTGGATGTATCGGGTGGCCTTGAACACCGCCATAACTTTATATCGTAAGAAAAAACGTGGAATTCAGACTCAAGATTACGATTCTGTACAATTCAGAATTAAGGTAGATGAATATGATGATGAAACTGAGCAACAATTGTCACTAATGTACAATGCAGTAAAAGAATTAAATGATATAGACAAAGCCTTAATCTTTTTATATCTGGAAGACAAAAATTATAAGGAAATATCTGAAACAATGGGTATTAGTGAGGTAAATGCACGAGTGAAGATGAATAGAGTTAAAAATAAGCTTAAAAAAATATTAAATCCGTAAAGCATATGGATGAATTAGATTTATTAAAAAAGGACTGGAACAAGCAGCAAGGGAATTATCCTAAGCTTAGCTTTGACCAGATCTATAAAATGATTTGGAAGCGTTCTCACTCTATAGTCAAATGGATATTCTATATTAGTTTAATAGAATTATTAGCTGGTACTATTATAAATATAATTTTCTCCGGAGATAAATATTGGGAAGATTTAGAAAAGAACAATCTAGAAGAGTTTATTACCATATTATATATTGTAAGTTATGCGATCACCTTCTACTTTATCTATAGGTTTTATAAAAATTACAGGAGGATCTCCACTACGGATGATGCAGCTACTCTTATGAAGAATATATTAAGGACCAGAAGAACTGTAAAATTCTATATAGGTTATGTCCTAATATCTACAGGAATAACGGTAGTCGGGATTTCGGCATATATGATATTGAAACATAGCAATAAGGATATTGAGTCTGCTTCCAAATATGTATTTGATACCGTAGATTGGCTAAAATTTATTGGAGTAAGTGTATTAGTTCTAGCCGTATTTCTTGGATTAATCTGGTTGTTCTACCGTTTACTCTATGGAATTTTACTTAAAAGACTGAAGAAAAATTACGTTGAATTAAAGAAATTAGAAATGTAATCCAGATTTTAGATGTCAGAATCTAGATTATTTTATTTTTGAATTGTTTCTGTTATTGATCTTTATTACCCGCTTTTTTTTTCATTTATAATTTTTATGATCTGATCTTTTTATTTTCGAACTTAAATCTAATTTCCTGTTTACCCTACAGCTTTTTTTAAACATCAATTCAATATTTTTATTTTCCTAAGCTTATAGGATCGTATGTTAAGCCTAGATATTTATTATCTTAACCATTCTAGATTTTCGAACTTATTTCTTTCTAACTATTGTTCCATGTAGACTTTTGAATTAATGTTTTGAACCTATTTTTTAAAAAACCCTTTAAAATACATTACTTTTGTAAAAATTAGTTTTACCCTCCACTATTAAAAAATCATATAAATGGAATTTACGAATCCTCTAATTTATGGGGTGCCGGCTTTCTTAGGACTTATTCTATTAGAACTTACCTATAGTAAAACCCATCACAACAAAGACCTGTATAAATGGAAAGATTTTTTTTCAAGCCTTTCTATGGGTATTGGATCTGCGGTAATAGCGGCATTGGTAAAAACCGTTTCTATAATTCTTTTATTCGAAATTGTCTATGAATTGTTTAACCCGATTGTTGAAGGGGTAAGGACAAATATTATGGGGTGGCAATCCTTTGGGTATGCATGGTATATTTGGATAATATGTATGTTATTAGACGATTTCAGCTATTATTGGTTCCATCGGCAAAATCATATGGTACGGTTCTTTTGGGCAGCCCATATCGTGCATCACTCTTCTGATAATTTTAATCTTGGAACAGCGGTTCGCAATGGTTGGTTCACAATTCTCTACAAACCTTTTTTTTACGTGTGGATAGTCATAATAGGTTTTCCCCCAGAAATGTTGGTAGTATGCCTTGGAATTGAAGCCTTATGGCAATTCCAGTTACACACTAAATATGTTCCTAAAATGGGAATTATAGAAAAGTTTCTTAATACCCATACAATGCACCAAGTGCATCATTCGAAGAACCTGGAATATATGGATAAAAATCATGGAGGTATTTTAAATGTTTTTGATAGAATTTTTGGTACATGGAAAGAGCTAGATCCTCAAGTTGACATAGAATATGGGGTTTCTACACCACCTGAATCATATAATTTATGGGTGATCCTAACCCACGAATACAAAAATATTTGGGAGGACACTAAAAAAACTAAAAACTGGAAACATAAATTCATGTATGTTTTTGGACCTCCTGGTTGGAGCCACGATGGGAGTACCAAAACGGTCAAAGAGATGCGGAAAGAATTAAAAATGGATGCTTAACTTTTTTAATCTCCTTTACTTGAAGTTTTAAATTTTAAAATCATAAATCTTGAGACTTGAATAAAATCTTAGATCTGATTTAATACTCCCACTTCCTTTTCTCGTTCAATTCCTCCATATGGTCAATTTCTTCCTGTGGAATAACCTTTAAAAATGAA
This sequence comes from Gillisia sp., assembly GCA_024635715.1. Taxonomy (GTDB): domain Bacteria; phylum Bacteroidota; class Bacteroidia; order Flavobacteriales; family Flavobacteriaceae; genus Gillisia. The sequence goes on along the minus strand of JAGXIK010000149.1, from coordinate 8,307 downwards.
GAATGTTGTTCTATAGCATATTCTAATTTTTCAACTATATCTTCTATAGAATCATTTTCGTAATCAAATTCTAAAGCTGGTTTTATCTGAAAACTTTGAAGAATCCCTCTTTTCTTAAGTCGGATCCCTTTTTTATCAAAAGATCTTCTAAATCCGTCTATAACGATAGGGATCACTATAGGTTTGTGCTGTTTAATAATGTAAGCCGTTCCTTTTCTAATTGGTTTAAAAGGTTTGGTTGTACCTTGAGGAAAAGTGATCACCCATCCATCCTTTAAAGCGACCCCGATATTATCTATATCTTCTGTATTTACTTCCCGTTTTATATCTTTTCCCTTAGAACGCCAGGTTCTCTCTACTGTAATAGCTCCTGCATAAGCCATGATTCTTGTGAGCAATCCTGCCTGCATGGTTTCTTTGGCGGCTACATAATATAAATTCAATTTTGGTTGCCATAAGTATCCAACATTCTTAATATTATCTACTCTCCCACTTAAACTCGCATTAAAAACATGGAACATAGCTGTAACATCTGCGAAATAGGTCTGATGATTAGAAACAAAAAGAACCTTGGTATCTGGAAGATTTTTAATGATCTCGGAGCCTTCAATATTCAATTCATTAAACCCTCTATAACGCCTATGGGATAAAACGCCAAAAATACGAATTAACCATTTTTTTATAAATAGATAATGTCCAAATGGATTTTTTGTAAACAAGCCCATGTAGTATTGTTGATCTTGAATTGTTAATATTATCTTAAAGTAGTCAAAGATACTAATAAACTTTAGAGAGCTAACTTCATTAAATCTTTTAATTCACTTAGCATCATCGCAGTTGCACCCCATACTACATGTCCATTCAAAGAAAATGCAGGGACTTCAATATTTTTAGCATAAGAAGTACTCAACTCCTGAGAGATCAAATTTCTTTCGTCCATAAAATCTTCCAAGTCTATTTCCAATATTTTTTCAACTTCAGACTCCTGTGGAATAAGCTTAGGGGTTCTATCTATAAGACCTACATATGGATGCACCCAAAAATTGCTTGGAGGAATATATAATTTGGTTAATTTTTTTATAACCCTCACCTCAGATTGTGGAATCCCAACTTCTTCTTCAGTTTCCCTTAAAGCCGTATACTTTAAATTTTTATCGAAATTTTCTATGCGACCCCCAGGAAATCCAACCTGATTGGAATGAACACCTTTATAGGTCTTTCTTAAAATTAATACTAAATGGGTGATTTCTTTATTATTAGGATAAAATAGCGCCATAACCCCAGCTTTATTAGGCTTTTTAGCTTTTATATCTATATTTGATAATTCATTTATACGTAATATAGGAGCCAATTTATGTTGCGCCTCCACGCCTGGAAGTTCTAAATTCTTTAAATTTGAAATTTTATATGTAAATTCAGTAAAATTCATGACTCGACAAATTTCTTTCCTTTTCGCTTTGCTAATTCTTTTATTTGCAAGTTGTGAAGATACACAAAAATCAAAGATCAATAAAACAAAAACCCCTTCAACCAATACCCCTATTAAGTTAAAGGACTCTACAGAAGTTAAAATTGATACCTCCAAAAAAAAGAAAGATAAATTATATCTTCATGATGAACCCATGCTTGTCCAAGAAAAGCTAATTCCTTTTTTAACTGAATACGGGAAGAAAAATCCTGAAAACAAGTTTAGAATTAGTACCAGCTTTGGCGATATTGATGTCTTGCTTTATAATGACACCCCATTACACAGGGCAAACATGATCTTATTGATCAAAGAAGGATATTTTAACGGTACTTTTTTCCATAGGGTTGCTAATGGTTTTGTGATCCAAGGTGGGAATTCAGACAATAAAGAAACTAGTATTAAAAGAAATAACATGGGATCCTATTTAATTCCAAGTGAATTCGACGCCGGTCACAAACATAGTCGAGGGGCATTTTCAGCGGCTAAGTATGCAGAACAAAATGTTAGTAAAGCTTCTTCCCCTTTTGAGTTCTTTATTGTTCAAAGCGAACGTGGAGCCCATCACTTAGATAACGATCATACAGTTTATGGAAGAGTGATAAAAGGAATGGAGGTTGTAGATGAAATTGCTAAGCAACCTATTGGAGAAGGAGAATGGCCACTAATGAATATTCCTATGACAGTAGAGATCATAAAATAAAATTTGGTTGTAGCTTTTTTTTTCCAAGTGAATAGTTTTTAACTATTCCATAAGAGATGGTTTTCATCATTCTAAGATCTGTGAAATGTAGCAAAATGATCTGCTATGAAGTCTTAAAATGAAATGTTTGATTAGTGTCCAAAGATTAAACTGACAATGAAAGTAAAAAAAGGTGAATTTATTGTCATCTATCGCATTTCTATTTTATCTAAGTTATTCTCCAAATTAGGTTCTAAATGCTGTGAAATCTAGTAATCTCCTTTTACCAAATCTTAATAAATAAAATCTCTTGTTGCATGGAACCTTTTGTTTCCCAACTTATTTTGTTTTTATTTCTAACAATTTATTGTTTAAAAAGTGTAAACTAGACGCCTTGTCTCTTCCGTTCTAAATGAAACTAAAAGGTGCTACTTGCCGTTACATCCCGGCTTAGCATCCATATCTGGTTCTAAGCGAATGTTGCTAAGTCCAATATCTACACCTTCACCAGCCGTCACCATGAATGCATTGCTAATTTTACTCATATCGACACCAAGATCAGCAAAGCAACTTAGACTTATCCTATATTCTCGCCACTCATTGGCGGCGATATTTATATTGACAGTTTTATCACAAGCCGCACCTTCATTGCACATGCCAATTTTGACAGTCGCGGACTTGGCTTTAAAGGATTTTGCGGAGAAGGTCAGTTCTATCGCGCCATTCGTTTGTCGACTCATATTACTCGGCGAAGCCGCACTTAAAATTAGTTGGTCATAATCTGGTAGCGTCCAATTAATGCGTAATGCATCTTCTTGTGCGGTGTGGTCAGTTTTGCTAACAATCAGCCCTCCTACAGAAGTTGGAAAGCTGCCGATTTGTTTGTTCAAGTCTCCTGTTTTTAGCCATAAATTCCACGGCGCGATAGAAGCACCTTTGCTAAAAAAAACACCTGTTGAAACTACTTCAATATTTTCTAAACCAGCGTCTTCTGAAAGTTGATCAACGACCACATCGTTTTCATAAGTGAGGCCATAACCTAACTCAAACAACTTTGTAGACTCTCGCGCTGCTAGATCTGCAGGCACTACTGCGCTATTTGGCCAAGAGAAAGACAGGCGACCAGTAAAGTCATATGAAGGGTCTTTTTGAAATAATAGGTCTGAGACCCCGCCACCTTCGCTGCCTGGTAACCATGCAGCGACAAATGCGTCTGACCTATTTATTTCAGGATTGCTCCACATTGGGCGGCCCGATAGAAAAACCGACACCACAGGAATACCTTTACTGCGAAATTTTTCAAGTATGTTGGTGTCAAAACCGTTTGGAATAAAGTCCAGATTTTCAAGGTCCCCTTGGAATTCCGCGTATGGGTCTTCACCGTATATTGCAATCACCACGTCAGCTGCTTCGTTTGAATCGCCATTGGCTGAAAAAATTACTTTTCCGCCAGCGGTTTTAACGGCTTCTTTGATCCCTTCAAGTATTGACTGGCCATTAGGAAATTCATCATTTGTATGGCCCGTACCTTGCCATGAAAGGGTCCAACCACCACTAGTTTTAGCAATATTATCTGCCCCATCACCAATTACCATAATCGTTTTAGTTGCATCTAATGGCAATACGCCACCATTATTCTTCAGTAAAACCATTGACTCCCGTACTGCTTGCCGGGCAATGGCTCTATTCTTAGGAAGGCCCAAAAGGCTTTCATCTCCTGCATTTTTACGCGTGCTTGGAGCCCCTTTGCTAAATATACCGGATGCAATTTTTACTCGAAGGATACGTCGCACCGCATCATCTAAGCGGGTCATGGGGATTGTGCCATTCTTCACATGCTTTAAGGTGCTTTCATATAAACCTTTCCAACTATCGGGAGCCATATACATATCGAGGCCTGCGTTTAAAGACTGTGGGCAATCAGTATTCGTACAACCGGGAACTTGACCGTGACCGTTCCAATCTCCAATAACAAAACCATTAAAACCCAGTCTACCTTTCAATACATCTGTTAACAGTTCTTTATCACCATGCAGTTTTCTGCCTTCCCAGCTAGAAAAAGAGGCCATCACAGTTTGCACACCTGCAGGTATAGCGCTGTAGTACCCTGCAGCATGAACCTCTCTCAATTCTTTTTCGCTAATCTTGGCATCACCTTGATCGATCCCATTTTCTGTGGCTCCGTCACCTAAAAAGTGTTTGGCACTAGATATGACGCGGCCATCACCCATAAAATCTGGATCTCCAATATGACCTTGTAGACCATAGACAATTCGGTCTGCGTACGATTTAACGATTTCTGGGTCTTCAGAAAACCCTTCATAGCTTCTACCCCAACGTAAGTCTTGGGGTATCGCTAAGGTTGGTGCAAAAGTCCAATCGTGACCAGATACGGTGAGTTCGTGAGCGGTCACTGCTGCGATTTTTTCTATTAGATCTGGGTTGTTCATAGCGCCAAGTCCAACGTTATGTGGAAAGACAATAGCCCCGCGCAGGTTGGTGTGCCCATGTACCGCATCAATTCCCCATATATATGGGATAGCTACCTCTACACCTTCAGGGTCAATTGAGGCGTTATAATATTTATCAGCCATTGCCAACCATGTTTTGGTGTCTGCGTAGGGCAGCGGTCCCGGTGCTGAATTGCCACCGCTGAGTATAGACCCTAATCGATATTTTTTCAACTCCCCTGGAGTGATCGATGCATTGTCTGCTTGAATAACCTGACCTACTTTTTGTTCCAAAGTTAGTTTAGGCAATAGTTCATCTATTTGTGCTTCAATAGCTGGATCTAATGGTAGCTGTTTAATGATTGGCCAATCTTCAGGCTTAACTTTATTTGCTGGAGTTAATTGAACTACCACCGTTTTTTTTTCTGCATCTATTCCATTAGGTGATTCTACAGGAGTTTTTAGTGGAGTGCAGCTCACAATAATAATAGAGACAACGCATACGAGTGAAATGAATGATAAAAAAGACTTGATAGCATGCATAGTGAAGAGTTTTTTAGTGGTATTGATACTATAGTAGTTGGCACAAAGATTATTAGTTTACGGCATAAGTTACCATATTTCTTTATCTAATTATAAATTCCACAGACAGAAACATCATATTCCTTAGTCTCCTAATGGATTGCTGACCATTTTCGATACGGACAATATTTAAAATCATAGCTGTATCTTGGTTAGGTCAGTTTAGTGTTTAGGAAAACTATTTTCTCCTTAAGAATACATATTTGTTTTTCCATAAAAAGTGTAAATCTATCTCTATATGAGCCACATTGCCAAAATTGGCTTTAACCTATTTCATTTTCCATATGTGGTATTTATACCCTGAGACTCCATATTAGGGGAAAGGGTAACGTGACAATTTCAAAGAGGAAAATAGATTATTAGTCCCGAAACAGATTTATATATATTAGCATAGTTCTATTAAAACTCAATTCATCTTTAAATCTGTACATTTCGGTAAATTAAATGTTTTTTAAAATAGAACAGAGATTACATTTGATCTTATAACTTCTAAAAACTTTAAATCATGAAAACGATTGCAGTATTGATCGCGTTACTTTTAAGTCAACTATTTTATGCGCAAACTGATACCTCTCCAGAAATTGTAGTGAGTGTAGAGAACATAAAAAGCGATAACGGAAAGATTATATTCGGAATTTATTCTGAAAACACTTTTCTAAAAGCAGCGCCAGAATTTGGAGCCCAAAGTGAAATTGTAGATGGAGTAGCAAGCGTAACCTTTAAGGATCTTCCCCCGGGAACCTATGCAATATCTTGCTTCCATGATAAAAACGGAAATTCTCAAATGGATTTTGAGCCAACTGGAATGCCTTTAGAGCCTTATGGAGTTTCTAATAACAAGATTGATTATTACGGACCACCACAATGGACAGACGCAAAATTTGAGCTTGAAGATAAGTCCATAAATATGACTATTAGGCTAACAAACTAACTATAGGTAAATGGAGCTGAATTGTAACTTATAATAGAAAAAATCAATACCTTTGTGTACGCATTAATTCTATTATATGACTATAACTCAGCTTCAATATGTTCTAGCGGTTGCAGAACATCAAAATTTTACTAAAGCAGCGCTAAAGGTTTTTGTAACTCAACCTACTTTGAGTATGCAAATTCAAAAATTAGAAGATGAACTTGGTGTTAAGATCTTTGACCGAACTAAGAAACCAATTCAATTAACCGAGACTGGTAGAAAAATTGTAAATCAGGCACGAAATATCGTGAATGAAAGCGATCGTATTCAGGATATAGTAGATCAAGAAAAAGGCTTTATTGGAGGTACATTTAGATTAGGAATAATTCCAACCATAATGCCAACGCTGCTACCTATGTTTCTTACAAACTTCATTAAGAAATATCCCAAGGTTAAACTAAAGATCGAGGAATTAAATACAGAAGCAATTATTGAGCGTTTAAATGAAGGACATTTAGATGCTGCTATTGCGGCAACTCCTTTAGAATTAGATGGAATAAAAGAACAGGTGTTATATTATGAACCTTTTGTGGCCTATATCCCTGAAGGACATCGCTTAGCAGCAGAAAAAAACTTAAATGTTGAAGATTTAGATATAGACGATATGTTGCTTTTAGAGGATGGGCATTGCTTTAAAGATGGTATCATTAACCTATGTAAAGCCTCCAGAAACTATGATGGAGATCATTTTCAATTAGAAAGTGGGAGTTTTGAAACACTTATAAAATTGGCTAATGAAGGTTTAGGAATGACGTTGCTCCCCTATTTGCATACCATGGATCTAGGAGAGAAAGAGAATAAGAAACTAAAAATGTTTGAAGAGCCGGTACCAGCAAGAGAAGTGAGTTTAATTTACACTAAAAGTGAATTGAAAATGCAGATAATAGAAGCCCTTCGCACTACCATTGCAGGTGTGGTAAAAGGAGCTATCGCTTTCCAAAATGTAAAAATTATATCCCCCTTAAACAACCGGAAAAATCTATCAAATTAAAAGATCGGCCAACTGGCCGATCTTTTAATTTAGATATATTAGACATTGATTTAGTTCGGGATTCTGCCGAGTTAAAGAAATTATCCAAATTTTTAACTCCTCTATTTCGTGAGGAAGAAGCCTTTGGATTGCTTTCTTAACTTCTTTACAGAATAGCACCGCATCAAAACTTACTTTATAAAGAATTGTTTTGGTGTATTCAAACATCGCTCTCGCCATATTATGCTACTATTTTAAGTTGTTGTTGTTCAGAAAAAAAATAAAAGTAGAATTGAATTATAGGCTTTAGTTTTTAATACTATTCTAAAGGTACAATTTTATTTCGAAAACGATTTCGTGATATTGAATATTTTTAAAATTAGAATCTATTGTCCCCGCTAATAATGTCACCTATTCCCCCTAAAATACTTCCTTCTCCTTTATCTTTTCCACCACTTTGAGGCGCAGCTTGAAGGACTCTGTTCGCTAATCTACTAAAAGGTAAGGACTGAACATATACAACTCCAGGTCCTGTTAATGTAGCAAAAAACAATCCTTCTCCACCAAAAATGGTGTTTTTAATACCACCTATAAATTCGATGTCATAATTAATATCTTGGGTGAACCCGATTATACATCCAGTATCTACACATAATTTTTCACCAACACCTAATTCTTTACGAGCCATGGTTCCGCCTGCGTGCACAAAGGCCATACCATCGCCTTCTACTTTTTGCATGATAAAACCTTCACCGCCAAAGAATCCTCTCCCCAGTTTTCTGCTAAATTCGATTCCTATAGAAACTCCTTTGGCAGCACATAGAAAAGCATCTTTTTGGCAAATGAATTTTCCTCCATATTTATTAAGATCTAAAGGGAGTATTTTTCCAGGATAAGGAGATGCAAAACTCACCTTTTTCTTTCCAGAGACTTCATTAGAAAAAATGGTCATAAATAAACTTTCGCCTGTAAGTAGCCTCTTTCCAGCACCAAGTACTTTACCAAGAAACCCTTCATTTTGTTTGGATCCATCACCAAAAATAGTGTTCATTTTAATCCCACTATCCATCATCATAAAATTTCCTGCTTCTGCAATAACTGCTTCATTTGGATCTAACTCCAATTCCACATATTGCATCTCTTCGCCAAATATCTGATAATCTATTTCGTGTGAATTCATAATAA
>JAGXIK010000027.1 GCA_024635715.1 Gillisia sp. | reverse complement strand
TTTTTCCTGTACCTCACTCGGCTCTGTAAAGCCCATTTCCTCAACAGCTTTAAGTATGGCAGGATTTAATCCTAATTGTTCAAATTTATTCATATAAAATTTTAATAAGTTGCAAAGGTACGATTTCCTTTACAGCTTACACTAAAATTCTTAAATGAATCACAAACAACTACTTAACTAGATAATCTATAAGATATTGGAGTGCTTTTGCGCGATGACTTAGCTTAGATTTTTCACTTAATTCCATTTCGGCGAAAGTTTTTTTGGAATTATTTGGCTGGAAAACAGCATCGTACCCAAAACCGTGTTCTCCTTTTTTCTCTTTTATAATGTGGCCTTTACAAATTCCCATGAATAAATGTTGATGATCATTAAGATTTAGTGCTATTACAGTTCTAAACCTAGCAGAACGATCATCTTTAGATTCTAAGTTGGTTAGTAATTTCTGAATATTAGCCTCATTATCTTTATTTTCTCCCGCATATCTGGCAGAATAAACTCCAGGCTCCCCATTGAGTGATTTTACTTCTAGCCCTGTATCATCTGCAAAACAATCCATCTGGTAATGCTCTTTCACGAAATTTGCCTTTAAAATCGCATTTCCATCTAAAGTATCTGCTGTTTCAGGAATTTCATCAAAACACCCTATATCATCTAAGGAGAGCAGGCTAATATTCTTTGGGAATAATGCCTTTACTTCCTGAAATTTGTTTTTATTGTGAGTGGCGAATACAAGTTTCATATTAGTTTATTTAGCGGTGATGATAAGGTTCGTTCTTTAATATAGTAAAGGCTCTGTATAATTGTTCTGTAAAAAAAAGTCTGACCATCTGGTGAGAAAATGTCATTTTTGAAAGTGATATCTTAGTATCTGCTCGGTTATAAACTTCTTCAGAAAACCCATAAGGACCTCCAATTACAAAGATCACTTGCTTCAATCCGCTATTAAATCGCTTCTGAATAAATTCAGAAAACCCAACAGAACTCAGTTGCTTCCCGTTTTCATCTAGAAGCACCACGAAATCTGAAGTAGAGATCTTGTTAAGTATAAGTTCTCCTTCTTTTTGTTTCTGCTGATTTTCATCCAGATTTTTAACTTTTTTGAGATCAGGAATCAGTTCAATTTCAAATTTGTTATAGAACTGAAGCCTTTTTATGTAAACATCGGTTAAATTTTGAAGAGTTTTATCATCTGTTTTACCTATACCAAGTAATTTTATGGTCATTTTACTAAGACTTTGCTACATTTACAAAAATAACTATTGCGATGATTTCACAAGCACAATTTCAAAAGGAAATTGAATTAATTATTTCTAATGCTATAAGAGAGGATGTTGGTGAAGGAGACCATAGCTCTTTGGCATGTATTCCAAAAGATGCAAAAGGAAAGGCTAAGCTACTTGTAAAAGATAATGGGATTATTGCCGGAGTAGAATTTGCAAAACAGGTCTTTAACTCCATAGACCCAGACCTTAAAGTGGAAACTTTAATTGAAGATGGGCAACGCGTACAAAAAAGAGACATTGTATTTTATGTTGAAGGTTCTTCCCAATCTATTTTGAAAGCAGAGCGCTTGGTATTAAATGCAATGCAGCGAATGAGTGCCATTGCTACCAAGACAAACGAATTTGTGAAAAAACTAGAAGGTACAAAAACACAAATTTTAGATACAAGAAAGACTACTCCAGGTATAAGAGCTCTAGAGAAATGGGCAGTAAAAATTGGTGGAGGCGAAAATCATCGGTTTGCGCTTTATGATATGATCATGCTTAAAGATAATCATATAGATTTCGCAGGAGGAATTACTCAGGCAATAGATAAGACTAAGGCCTATCTTAAAAATAATGATCTTGATCTTAAAATCATAGTAGAAGCAAGAGATTTGAAGGAGATCCAGAAAATTTTAGAAAGTGATGGAATTTATAGGATCCTCATAGATAACTTTAATTACGAAGAGACCAAAAAGGCTGTACAGCTAATAAATAATAAATGTCTAACAGAGTCTAGCGGGGGAATCACCTTGGACACTGTAAGAAAATATGCTGAATGTGGAGTGGATTATGTTTCTAGTGGAGCATTAACACATTCTGTATACAATATGGATCTTAGTTTAAAAGCGATATAGTGCATGCGAGCTAAAAAATCTTCCAAATCATTGTTAGTTAAAATATCTGAGGCATGGGAGTATAGAACAAGTAAAATTAGACTTCCAGGTTTAGAGGGTTTAACCTTGCATGATCTTTGGGTGATCTATTCTCGAGGGATTATAGAAGGAACTTTTTCTACTAGAGCAAGTGCTATTGCATTTAGCTTTTTTATGGCGCTCTTCCCGTTTCTACTATTTATATTAAACCTTATCCCTTACATTCAGTTCATAGACGATTTTCAGTTACAGTTCCTGGTGTTTATGGATTCGCTTTTACCGCCAACTACTTCAGAGTTTTTTAATGATGTATTTTACGATATTGCTAGCACTCCTCGTGGAGGTTTACTTTCTGTTACTTTTATCCTTTCGATTTTTTTAATGACAAACGGGGTGAATTCCATTTTCACTGGTTTCGAATATTCTTTTCATACCAATACCAATAGACCTATTCTAAGACAATATTTTGTAGCTCTAGGGGTTTCTATAATCATGGCATTGTTGTTGTTGATTACTGTAATATTAGCGGTTTATCTCACCTATGCAGTAGATGATATTAGCCAGTTAGGAATTTTTGGAGAGAAGAGCTTGTCACCTAAATTAGTTAAGTATACTGCATTTATATTATTAATTTATACTGCCGTAGCAACCCTCTATTATTCCGGGACAAGAGAAGGTAGACTTTCAAGATTTTTCTCGGCAGGAGCATTGTTTACTACAGTTTTAATAGTGCTAAACACGTATTTGTTTGGTCTGTATATCGAAAATTTTAGTAGATATAATGAATTATATGGATCTATTGGAGCTCTTTTAGTACTTATGGTTTATATATGGTTAAATTCTAATATATTGCTGCTCGGTTTTGAATTGAATGCCTCATTACTTAAAATGAAAAAGAAAACTAAATTAATCAATTAACTAAACTCAAATTAAAATGAAAAATGTTTTATTGTTATTGTTCGCAATGGTTACTATTGCTTCTGCACCTGCTCAAACCAAAGCAGCTGGTGTTACTTTACCAAACTCTGTTACTTTTGAAGGTGAAAAATTAGCGCTGAATGGAGTAGGAGTGAGAGAAAAGTTCTGGATGGATATGTATGCCGGTGCTTTATATTTGGATAAAAAGAATGCTGATGCCAATGGAATTTTAAACGGAAATCAGCCTATGGCAATTAAGCTTCATATGGTTTCAAATTTAATTACCAGTGATAAAATGATCGATGCGGTAAATGAAGGTTTTGAAAATGCTACAGGTGGTAATACTTCAGGTATTTCTTCAGAAATAGCTCAATTCAAAAATTATTTTTCAGAAGAGATCCAAAAAGGGGACATTTTTGATATGGTATATATCCCTAAAGATGGTGTAAAAGTTTACAAAAACGACATGTTGCTTGGAACCATTCCGGGAAAAGAATTTAAGAAAGCTTTATTTGGAATCTGGTTATCTAACAAACCAGCCGATAAAGATCTTAAAGAAGCAATGTTAGGTAAAAGCTAATTAAAGCTAATTAAATCAAATAAAAACAACTAGACTTATTCCAACTATGAAATTGAAAACCCCAAGCTTAATTATTTTGTTTTCTCTTTGCTTTGCATTTAATGCTCACGCACAGTCAGTGCTTGGTAAATGGAAAACTGTAAATGGAGAGACTGGGCAATCTACTTCCATAATAGAAATATTTAAAGTGGGAGAGGAGCTTCATGGTAAGGTAGTGCGAATCTTGAATGAAGAAGATCGAGACAGGGTTTGTACCGAGTGCGAAGGTGAACTTAAAAATAAGCCAATTGAAGGCATGGTGGTTATGACCGGTTTAGAAGATGATGATGGCGAATATTCTGGAGGAACTGTAACCGATCCTAAAACAGGGAAGGTATATAGATGCAGAGTCTGGCTAGATGAAGATAATCCTAAAAGATTAAACGTGAGAGGGTATATTTCTTTTTTTTACCGAACACAAACCTGGATTCGAGCAGAATAAAATTCTAGAAATTAGAATTGTTAAAAAGTCCACTCTTTTAAAGAGTGGATTTTTTATTTGCAGTAAAAAGAAGTTTAAATTTGTATGAGTATCAGTTTTCTTAAGTGTAATGTTTTAAAATATATCATCGAGTAAACTGGGATGTTTTCGAAGACTTAAACCACACTTAGATAGATAATCATTAGAACGTCAATCTTTTAAAATACTGAGAAGTACAGATTCTCAAAGATTTGTTAACCAACTTAAAGCTACTGCATGGGTTTTTATATAAATGTAATTCTTCCACTTCCTTTAGAAATGCAGTTTACCTATGAAATCTCCCAAGCCGAGTCTGAAGTATTGACCTCCGGAATGCGGGTTGCTGTGCCTTTTGGAAAATCTAAAATATATACAGGTATTGTTGCTTCAGTTCATAATACCGCACCAGAAAAGTACGAAGCCAAGGAGATTGAACAGATCCTAGATGACTCCGCAATTATTACTGAAAATCAGTTGAGATTTTGGACCTGGATCTCTTCTTATTATATGTGTGCAGAAGGAGAAGTGCTTAAGGCAGCTCTCCCTGGAGGCTTCTTGTTGGAAAGTGAAAGTTTAATTCAGCTTTTACCATCTGGAAATGGGGAAGATGAAAATCTAGACGATCAAGAATATTTAATTTATGAAGCCTTGCAGAGGCAATCTTCTCTTAAGATCCAGGAGATTATGCAATTGTTAGATAAGAAAACGGTGCTGCCTGTTATCAATAGATTAGTTTCTAAAGGGATTGTGGTTGTAAATCAGGAGATATTCGAGCAATATAAACCCAAGTTGATACGCTATGTGAAACTGAATGAAAAGTACCTTTCAGAAAAAGAAATGCATCTTCTGCTAGATGAACTTAGTAAGGCGCCTAAGCAGAAAGAGGTAATATTAACTCTTTTTCAGCTTCAGGCGAAATCTAAGAAACCACTCGAATTAAAAGCACTTTCTAAAGCTAGTGGAACTTCTACCGCAGTTATTAAGAGTCTAATAGATAAGAAGATTTTAATAGAATACCATTTACAAAAAGATAGAATCCAGTTCGACATAGATGACGTTGACCAAAAAATGGTTTTAAATGAATGGCAACAAACTGCATTTAATGAAATAACCGAAGCTTACGAGGATACAGATGTTTGCTTGCTACATGGAATCACCTCTTCTGGGAAGACAGAGATCTATATAAAACTTATAGAACAAGTGATCAGGGAAGGTAAGCAAGTTCTTTATTTGCTTCCGGAGATAGCATTAACAGCTCAATTGGTTTCCCGCTTGCAGTCCTTTTTTGGAGAACAGGTATTAGTTTACCACAGTAAATATTCTGTGAATGAACGTATGGAAGTATACAAGCATGTTTTAAACGATAATGAGAAAGCAAAGATCATTTTAGGAGCACGCTCCGCCATATTTCTTCCTTTTCAAGACTTGGGTCTTATTGTAGTAGATGAGGAGCATGAGACCACTTTTAAGCAATTTGATCCAGCACCCAGATACAATGCGAGAGATGCATCTGTAGTTTTGGCAAAATTTCATGATGCCAAAGTGCTTATGGGATCTGCAACTCCTTCTTTAGAGACTTATTATAATGCAACCCATAATAAATACGCACTTGTTTCTTTAGATAGAAGATATGGAAATGTATCACCTCCTGAAATTGAGATTGTAGATCTTAAGGAGAAATACAAGAAGAAGCGAATGACGGGTCATTTTTCTGATAGATTATTAGAAGAGATCAAATTAACATTGGAAGAAGGAGAACAGGTGATCTTGTTTCAGAATAGAAGAGGCTATTCTCCTATTTTAGAATGTCTTACCTGCGGGCATTCCCCACAATGTCCAAACTGCGATGTAAGTCTTACTTACCACAATCATAGCAATCAGTTACGATGTCACTATTGCGGCTACCACATGGCAATGCAAAAGCAATGTATGGCCTGCGAAAGCGTTGAGCTTACTACGAAAGGTTTTGGAACCGAGCAAATTGAAACAGAATTAAGATCCTTACTTCCAGAGGCAAAGATTGGGCGTATGGATTTAGATACTACACGAGGAAAACATGGGCATCAAAAAATAATTAGCGCTTTTGAGCAGGAAAGTATAGATGTTTTAGTTGGAACCCAAATGTTAAGTAAAGGACTCGATTTCAGAAAAGTGAGATTGGTAGGTATTATGAATGCCGATAATTTACTGAATTTCCCAGATTTTAGAGCACATGAGCGCAGCTTTCAGCTAATGCTTCAGGTTGCTGGGAGATCTGGAAGAACTAAGAATAGAGGAAAGGTGATCATACAAACATATAATCCGCATCATCAAATTGTAAAGCAGGTTTCAGAAAATAATTATATAGAAATGTATAAGGAACAACTGGAAGAACGCTATCAATATCAATATCCTCCTTATTATAAGCTTATAAAATTCACTATTAAGAGTAAGGATTATTCTAAAACAAATGATGCAGCCGATTGGATTGCTAAATCCTTGGCTAATGTATTTCGGGAAAATGTTTTGGGCCCGGAATTTCCACCAGTGGCAAGAATACGCAATGAATATTATAAAAACATACTTTTAAAGATACCGCCTAATCAATCATTAGGAAAAACGAAAAAGTATATTCACAAGATCTTAACTAGTTTTAAAGCAGTTGGAATGTGGAGAAGTGTAAGGGTAATCTCTAATGTAGATCCTTCCTAAGCCTTAGATTATTAATTATAATAATTAGATCTCTTAGTAAAAGCATCTATATCCTTTTTGAACGTTTAGAATTTATTGCATTGAGCTTAAAGCCTCTATAAGATTTGCTTTCTTATGTCTGCTTAACGGCAGCTGCTGCTTGTCTATCTCAATATTCTTACTATTATAACGTTCTACCTTTTCAAGATTTACAATGTAAGATTTATGAATTCTTAAAAACTTATCTGAGGGTAATTGCTGTTCAAAAGATTTCATAGTTGCTAGAACTACAAACGTATCCTTTTCGGTTACAAATTTCACATAATCCCCTAAAGCTTCTATATACTTTAGTTTACTAAGAAACACCTTTCTATTCTTAAGGTTGCTTTTTACGAAGATAAAATTTTCATCTTCAATAGGAACACCATTGGTCTTTAACTGGTAAAGATTGATGGCCTTTGCAACTGCATTATTAAAACGCTCTTTATTAACTGGTTTATGAATATAATCTACCGCATCATAATCGAATGCTTTGAAGGCATATTTTGTTTTCCCGGTAACAAATATAATTTGAGGTTTATTTGGAAGATCATCTAAAAGGTCAAAGCCCGAAAGGATTGGCATCTCAATATCTAGAAATATAAGATCTACTTCTGTGTCTAATAAACCGTTCTTGGTTTCTATTGCATTATTGTACTGTGCAACCACCTTTAAGTTCGGGTGATCCATTATAAGCTTTACAATCGATAGACGTTGTAAGCTAGAATCATCCACAACAGCACATTTAAGTAAAATTTCGTCCACGTCTTGGTAAGGTTAAGTATTAACAATATTACTCATTAAATTTTACTAAAACAAGATAAATAGAAATTAGGTTTCGATGAAATACCATTTTTTCTATTTAAAGTGCAGAATACACTTAAGTCGTAATAAGAAAGACTTTGCATATAATAAAAATAGTGTTACTTTTGCAGCCAAATTAATTTAAATCATAGTTTATGAATCATTATGAAACTGTTTTCATCTTGAATCCCGTTTTATCTGATGAACAGATAAAGGAGACAGTTAAGAAATATGAAGATTTTCTTGTTTCTAACGGCGCCAAGATGGTATCCAAAGAAGATTGGGGGCTAAAAAAATTAGCTTATGCAATCCAACACAAAAAAAGTGGATTTTACCACTTATTCGAATTCCAAGCTCCAGGAGAGGTAATCAATCCTTTAGAAGTAGAATTCAGAAGAGAAGAGCGTATGATGCGTTATCTAACTGTACGTTTAGATAAACATGCTATTGCTTGGGCAGAGAAAAGAAGAAATAGAAACAAAGAAAAAGCGTAGTTATGTCATCTATTGAACAACAAGCAAAAGGAAAAAAAGACGGAGAAATCAGGTATTTAACTCCGTTAAATATAGAAACCAACAAAGCTAAAAAGTATTGTAGGTTTAAGAGATCTGGTATTAAATATATCGACTATAAAGATGCAGATTGGTTATTGAGCTTCGTAAACGAGCAGGGTAAATTGTTACCACGTCGTTTAACAGGAACTTCTTTAAAATATCAGCGTAAAGTGGCTGTAGCGGTTAAACGTTCTCGTCACTTAGCATTAATGCCGTATGTTGGCGATTTATTAAAATAAGAAAGAGGCAATTATGGAATTGATACTTAAAAAAGACGTAGACAATTTAGGATTTAAAAATGACATGGTAACTGTGAAGCATGGTTACGGTAGAAATTTTTTAATTCCTCAAGGTTTTGCAGATTTAGCAACTCCTTCAGCAAAGAAGGTATTAGCTGAAACTATTAAGCAACAAGCTTTTAAAGAGCAGAAGAATATAGATGCAGCTAAAAAACAAGCTGCTAAACTAAACGGATTGGAAATGAAACTTACTGCAAAAGCAGGTGGTGGAGACAAGATGTTTGGATCTATTACCAATGGAGACTTATCTGATGCATTAGCAAAAGAAGGAGTAGAATTGGAGAAAAAATATATTACAATCGCCGGTGGAAACATCAAGCGTTTAGGACAATATGAAGCTACTTTGCGTTTTCATCGTGAAGTGATTTCTACCTTTACTTTTGATGTTGTAGCTGACGCTTAATCAAATAAATTATTAAAGCTGCTTAAAGAATATCACTGATATTTTTTGAGCAGTTTTTTTTATGCTTATTTTAAAGTGAACATATTAAAAAGTGTTATTTCTTCTGAAATTATACAAATGAAGAAATGTGCATTTTAACTTTTCAGGATTTCAAAGATGAAATATAATAGACTTACCAAAGAACAATTTGAAGAATTACATCAGGAATTTATAAATTTTCTGGCCTCTCAATCTATCACTGCAGACGAGTGGGAAAAGATCAAACAAGATAAGCCTGATGTTGCTGAAGATGAATTGGATGTTTTTAGTGATCTTATTTGGGAAGGGGTTTTGGAGAAAGTAACTTACCTGGAACATTTTTCTAAACATCAAATGTATTTGTTCAATATTACAATGGCAGAAATTAAACTTGTTGCTGTAAAAGTGGAGAACGAAGCAATAGATGTTACTACCAGAGAAGGCTATCAATGGCTTCAAAGTAATTTATTAGATGATGCGGTGAATCTTTATACTTCTACCAAAGCGGTGAGCGAGGATAGAAATAAGGATATTTTTGCCTTGATAAAACAAGGTGCTGTTATTACTAAAGGGAAATTGTTCGAGTATTTTAACGATATGGTAGAGAATAATTAATTATTCGTACCTCAATGATTCTATAGGATCTTGTTTGGCAGCTTTGTTAGCAGGATAACTTCCTGCAAGTATCGCCACTAAAATAGTGATTCCGGTTGCCCATAACATCGCTTTCCATGGAGTTACAAAATCAAAGTCGGCTACAGATGATACCGCGTATCCAATCAAAATTCCGAGAATAATTCCCAAGAGACCTCCTAATTGTCCGATAATGAGGGTTTCCATAAAGAATTGAGTTGCAATGGTGCTTTTCTTGGCACCTAAAGCTTTCCGAATTCCTATTTCTCTAGTTCTCTCTGCTACAGAAACCAACATAATATTCATTAAGGCGATAGAAGAACCGAAGATCGTGATAATAGAAATGATCCAGGCAGCAATATTTAAATAGCCAGTGATCGAGAGAATTCTATTAATAAGATCGTCACTCTTTTCTATTCCAAAATTATTGTCTTCTACAGGATTAAGACCCCGAATATTCCTGAAAGTGATAATTGCTTCACTTTGTGCACTTTCCATTAGCTCCTTATCATCAACTTTTACACTTATGTTGTAATTGATGTTGGGTTGCGTATAAATGGATCTCGCTGTTTCTATAGGGATCAAAACACGTAGATCTTGATTGTTTCCAAAAGTAGAACCCTTAGATTCCAAAATTCCAATAACCTGGAATTTCGCCCCGCGGACGCTTATAGTTTTGTTTATTGGATTTGTGTTCTTAAAAAGTCCTTCCGCAAAATCGGCTCCTAGAATTGCAACTTTGTTGTTATTCTGAATGTCAAAATAATTGAATTCACGACCATTCTCCAGTTTTAGTCCAGAGTTGGTAAGATAATTCTCGTTCACTCCTACAACAGAAACTTCAGGATCTGTTTTTTCACTTTCATATTTTACTTCGGCATTTCCAGTTCCGTTAAAGGAAAGGGAAGTTTGAGTTTTAGGGAAAACAAAATTCTCTTTAAAAGTTCGAACTTCTCTGTATGATAAAATTGGATTTATCTTTTCTTTTTCGTCTCCTCCACGTCTTTGAGTGGTGAATTCATAACGTTGTAAATTAAAAGTATTAGAACCCATTGAAGCAAAATCACTACTAATAGTATTCTCTAAAGCACTTACGGCACTAAGGATTCCTACCAAAGCGGTAATTCCAATTGCGATAATTAATACTGTGAGAATGGTTCTAAGAAGTTGACTTTTAATAGATTCAAAAGCAATTCTTACATTTTCTTTAAAAAGTTGAAACATAATATATCGGGTCTAACAAAAAGATTAGACTATCAAGATACCTATATGTTACTTAAATTTTGAAATTTGTTTCGGTTCATTCAAAAATTAAGATATTTGCAACACTAATAAAATTGAAATATCTGTTGAAAATATTGATTTCTTTAGGCTTATTTGAGCTGAAGTAAAGACACATTCAATAGTATATCACAAAATAAAATTATGGCACAAAAACCATCGATCCCAAAAGGTACCAGAGATTTTTCTCCATTAGAAGTTTCTAAGCGTACTTATATAATGAATACGATTAAAGCGCAATTTGAAAAATTTGGATTTCAACCTATTGAGACCCCAAGTTTTGAAAATTCAGATACTTTGATGGGAAAATATGGGGAAGAAGGGGATAGATTGATCTTTAAGATCCTAAATTCAGGAGATTTCCTTAAAAAAGCCGATCAAGAAGCTTATAGTAATTCAGACAGCTTAAAGCTTACGCCTTCTATTAGCGAAAAAGCTTTGAGATACGATCTTACGGTTCCTTTTGCTAGATATGTGGTTCAACACCAAAGTGAGGTAGAGTTTCCGTTTAAGCGCTACCAGATCCAACCAGTGTGGAGAGCAGATAGACCACAGAAGGGAAGGTTCAGAGAGTTCTTTCAATGCGATGCAGATGTGGTTGGTAGTAACAGCCTTTGGCAAGAAGTAGAATTCATTCAGTTATATGATGAAGTGTTTACTAACCTCCGTCTCGAAGGTGTTAGTATAAAACTTAACAATAGAAAGGTTTTGTCTGGTTTTGCTGAAGTGATTGGAGAGCAAGATAGATTGATAGATTTTACTGTTGCCTTAGATAAGTTAGATAAGATTGGGGAAGATGGTGTGAAAAAAGAAATGCTTGAAAAAGGAATCTCTATGGAAGCATTACAGAATATTCAACCAATTTTTGGGCTGAAAGGTAATTTTGGTGAGAAAGTGGAAGTGCTGAAGCAAATTCTTTCCAAATCGGAAATAGGTATGAAAGGTGTTGAAGAATTGGAATTTATTCAGAATGTGATTTCTGAAATGCCATTGAAATCAGCGGTTTTAGATCTGGACGTTACCTTAGCACGAGGATTAAATTACTATACAGGAGCTATTTTTGAAGTTGCACCACCCTCTACTGTTAAGATGGGTTCTATTGGTGGCGGTGGAAGATATGATGATCTTACAGGCATTTTCGGCTTAAAAGATATGAGCGGAGTAGGGATCTCATTCGGATTGGATAGAATTTATCTTGTTTTAGAAGAACTCGATCTTTTTCCAGATACGGTTACAGCTAATACCAAAGTATTATTTATAAACTTTGGTGAAAAGGAAGCACTTTATGGGTTGAAAGCCGTTCAGAAATTAAGAGATTCAGGAATTGCTGCAGAGCTCTATCCAGATGCAGCCAAAATGAAGAGACAAATGAATTATGCCAATAGACGGGAAATTCCATTTGTGGTCCTTGCAGGTGAAGAAGAGATGAACAATAAAGTCTACGGACTTAAAGACATGGTTTCCGGAGATCAG
>JAGXIK010000148.1 GCA_024635715.1 Gillisia sp. | reverse complement strand
TTGTCGAGACTTAAAATAGAAAAAAATCAGCTTAATTATAACGATAAAAAGAAGCTTGAAGACTTTTTGAAACGGCAGAAGGAGCAAACAGCAATGATGAAAAATTATTCTGAAAAGCTTAAAAACACCTTTGAAGATAAACCTGGCTCCAAAGAAAATAAGGAGCTTGAAGAACAACTTAAAGACAGGTTAGATAGAAACGAAGAACGCTTACAAGAAAACGAAGCCTTGTTAAAAGAACTGCAGGAATATGCCGATAAGATAAGTGAGGAGGATTTGTTAGATAAATTGGAAAAACTATCTAAACAGAATACCGCTGAACAAAAAAACCTTGAGCAGTTACTGGAACTTACCAAACGTTATTATGTTCAAGAAAAGACTCAGAAACTTGCAAGAGATATTGAAAGAGCAGGAGAAAAGCAAGAGAATTTAGGAAAGCAAGATTCTTTGAATTCTTTGGAAGAACAAGAAAAGTTATCTGAAGATTTTCAAGAATTTAAGGAGGAAATGGATTCTTTGGAGAAAGAGAACAATGCCCTTAAAAAGCCTTTTGATTTAGATAGAGAGAGGGAAGAAGAACAGGAAATTCAAGAAGAGCAAAAAAAAGCGGAGGATCAATTAAAGCAGAACAATAAAAAAGGAGCAAAATCTCCTCAGAAAAAAGCGGGAGAGAAGATGAAAGAAATGAGTAAGAAAATGAAGTCTGCTCAAGCTGGTGCTCAAGGAGAGCAATTAACTGCCGATATTGAAACCATGCGACAAATTCTAGATAATCTCATGGTGTTTTCTTTTGAACAGGAAGAATTGATGCTAAATTTTAAGGGCATTAGAATTAATAATCCAGCCTATCCTAAACAATTAAAAAAGCAACAAGTTCTTAAAGAACACTTTGAACATATAGATGATAGTTTATTTGTACTTGCCATGAATAATCCGATGATCACAGAGAAGATCACTAGTAAATTAACCGATATCGAGTTTGATATTAATAAGGCATTAGAGCGGCTAGCACAAAATGAACTACCGCAAGGAACCGCTAGCCAGCAATACGTAATGACTAATACAAATGAATTGGCCAATATGCTAAGTGAGGTTTTAGGCAACATGCAAGAAATGGCAAGTCTCAGCCTCTCTCCAAATGGAAGTGGTGAAGGAATGCAGTTACCTGACATTATTAAAGCTCAGGAAGGACTGAACAAGGAAATGGAAGAAGGTCTTAAAGAAGGTGAAGGAAAACCAAAACAGAACGCAAAAGATAAACCTGGAGAAGATGGTGATGATGGCAAGGATGGAGATAAAGAAGGACAAGGAGAGGGTGAAGACAGACTAGGAGAGGAAGGAAGTGCTAAGTTGTATGAGATCTTTAAGCAACAACAGCAATTACGGCAGCAATTGGAAGATAAATTAAGGGAGGCAGGCCTCGATAAAAAGAATGCCAATGTGTTAAGTGAAATGGAGCGCATAGAAAGACAGCTTTTAGAGAAGGGCTTTAATAAAGAAACTCTAAGTAGGATGAATCAAATCCAGCATAGATTGCTTCAGTTAGAAGAGGCTGTAAGAGAACAGGAAGAGGAGGAGCAAAGAACCTCAAAAACAAACCTGGAAAACTTCAAAAACACTACTCAGGATCAAAATCTTAGGGCTAAAGAATATTTCAATTCTACCGAAATTTTAAATAGACAAAGCTTACCTTTGCGGCAAATTTATAAGACTAAAGTAAAGAGGTATTTTGAATCTGTCGAAAATTAATTTTTATTCTGAAAACGAATTTATTCTTGAGGATGAAGCAAGATATGCTTCATGGATTGAGAATGTAATAACTTCTGAAGGAAAGACTCTGGAAGAAATTAGTTATATTTTTTGTGATGATGAATATCTCCTGAAGATAAATATGGATTATTTAGATCACGATACCTATACAGATATTATAACTTTTGATTATTCTGTAGGCAAAATATTACACGGGGAAATTTATATAAGTACAGAGCGAGTTCGTGAAAATTCGGAAACATTTAATGTAAAGTTTGAGGATGAATTGCGACGAGTATTAAGTCATGGGATTTTACATCTTAGCGGCTACAAAGATAAAACAGAAGAGGAAGCTACTCTTATGAGAAGCAAAGAAGAGGAAAAAATGAAATTGTTCCACGTGGAACAATCTTAAAAAAAGAGATTTATGTTTAGTGAAATATATGATGTAATTGTTGTTGGAGCAGGTCACGCTGGAAGTGAGGCCGCTGCTGCCGCTGCCAATATGGGTTCTAAAACCCTATTGGTGACTATGAATTTACAGAATATAGCTCAAATGAGTTGTAATCCCGCAATGGGAGGAATTGCAAAAGGTCAGATAGTACGTGAGATAGATGCTTTAGGCGGATATAGCGGATTGGTTAGTGATACTAGTGCAATTCAGTTTAAGATGCTGAACAAATCTAAGGGACCTGCAATGTGGAGTCCCAGAGTGCAAAGTGATAGAATGATGTTTGCAGATCACTGGAGATTGCGATTAGAAGGAACACCAAATCTTGATTTTTATCAAGAAATGGTTGCTGGATTAATCGTAGAAGGTGGTGCGGTAGTTGGAGTCAAAACTGCGCTTGGATTAAAGATAAAAGGAAAATCTGTTATTCTTACCAACGGCACATTTTTAAATGGATTAATCCATATTGGAGATAAGAATTTTGGTGGAGGTAGATCTGGAGAAAGAGCTTCAACAGGAATAACAGAAGAACTTATCCAGTTGGGGTTTGAATCTGGTAGAATGAAAACAGGAACTCCTCCAAGAGTAGATGGAAGATCTTTGGATTATTCCAAAATGGCTGAGCAACCCGGTGATGTGAAACCATCTAAATTCTCTTATTTAGATGACACAAAACCTCTAACAAAACAAAGGTCTTGTTACATGACTTACACTTCTCCGGAAGTGCATGAGTTGCTTAAAGAAGGTTTTGATAGGTCTCCAATGTTTAATGGAAGAATACAAAGTGTTGGGCCACGATATTGCCCTTCTATAGAAGATAAGATTAATAGATTCGCAGATAAAGATAGACATCAGTTATTTGTAGAGCCTGAAGGTTGGAAGACTTGTGAGGTATATGTAAATGGTTTTTCTACTTCTTTACCAGAAGATGTTCAATTTAAAGCATTGCGTTCTGTTGTTGGTTTTGAAAAGGTGAAATTCTTTAGACCAGGTTATGCAATAGAATATGACTATTTTCCACCTACACAATTAAAGCATACCTTAGAAACAAAGCTTGTAGAGGGATTATATTTCGCTGGTCAAATTAACGGTACAACGGGATATGAAGAAGCAGCTTCCCAAGGTTTAATGGCGGGTATAAATGCCGCGTTAAAAGTTCAAGAAAAAGAGTCGTTTATTTTAAAAAGAGACGAGGCTTATATTGGAGTTTTGGTAGATGATCTTATTACAAAAGGAACAGAAGAACCTTATAGAATGTTTACTTCTAGAGCAGAATATAGAACCTTACTAAGACAAGATAATGCCGATTTTAGACTTACTCAAAAATCTTTTGATCTGGGTTTAGCTTCAGAAAAACGTCTTCGCAAGATGGATGAGAAGAAGGAAAAGTCTTTGAGTTTTGTAGATTATTTACATGATACTAGTGTTACTCCAGAGTTCTCTAATCCAGTTTTAGAAGCTAAGGATTCGGCACCAATGAAACAAAGTGATAAGATATTTAAGATCTTTTCAAGACCAAATATCACGATGGAAGATGTGATGGAATTCCCTGGAGTAAATCAATTTATTTCTGAGAACGAACTGAATGAGGAGATGCTAGAGCAAACCGAAATTCAGGTAAAATATGCAGGATATATAAATAAGGAAAAGAACAATGCAGATAAATTGCATAGACTAGAAGATATTAAAATTCCGCAAAACTTCGATTATACGAATATAAAATCCATGTCTTTTGAAGCTAGGGAGAAGTTAAATAAGATTCAACCTGTAACGGTTTCTCAAGCCTCAAGAATAAGTGGAGTAAGCCCAAGTGATATTTCTGTGCTTCTTGTATATATGGGAAGATAAATTGTTTCACGTGGAACAATCTGATTTTTCGTCTATATTTAGCATTCAAAATGTCTTAAATAATTTTCATATTTGTGAATAATTCCAATCAAAAAAACTTAAACGCTATTTATATCACTTGTAAAGATCATACAGTTTCTGGAGAAGAATTTAAATTAATATTAGATCCAGAAATGGATCTTCTAGTCACTACTCCAAAACCAGATCTAGAGCAATTACCTTCCTATTATAAAAGTGAAGATTATATTTCCCATACCGATTCTCAAAATTCCATTACCGATAAAATTTATCAAAGCGTTAAAAAAAAGATGCTTGTTAAAAAGTTAAGCTGGATAGATTCTCATTTCCCAGAACAGGGAAAGTTGTTGGATATTGGAGCAGGGACAGGAGAGTTTTTATTGAGCGCGAAAAATAATGGTTGGAAAGTTAAAGGGATTGAACCAAATAAAAATGCCAGAACGCTAGCAAAACAAAAAGGGATTAAATTACTTCAAGACTCCTCTAAGTTTAAAGCTGAAAAATTTGATGTAATAACTATGTGGCATGTTTTTGAACATGTCTACGATTTAAAGAATCAAATTATAGAATTGGAACAGCTTCTGAAAAAAGATGGGTTATTGATTATTGCCGTTCCAAACTTCAAAAGCTATGATGCTTTATATTATAAAGAGCATTGGGCCGCTTTTGATGTGCCAAGACATTTATGGCATTTTTCCCGTAAGAGTTTCGAAAAACTTTTTAACGGCACCTCTTTTTCTCAGTTCGATGAAAAACCTTTATTGTTTGATTCATTTTATGTGAGTCTTCTTTCAGAAAAATATAAGACCAAAAAAAGCAATTTCTTAAAAGCTTTTTTTATCGGACTAAAATCTAATATAAAAGCAAAAAAGTCTTCAGAGTATTCTTCGATTGCCTATTTCTTCACAAAATCTACCTAAAACTTAATTTAGAGCTATTTCTGAGTGAAAATCTCTCGCAGCTAGATAATTATAGTCGCCAAGAGGGAAAGTGCCTTAAAACCCTTTATACCTCCTTAGTTTTGATTGAAATAATTTATTTTTAAAAATTTTACTATAAGATTTACCTATTATAGGTAATAGAGAATATTTTTTTGTTTTTTTCCGTTGATACTTTATTACTTTTGCGCCAAACAAAATTTATATTATGAAGAAATTTTTATTGGTTGTTTTAATTGCAGCCGGACTTACAAGTTGTACTGAACAAAAAACAGCTTATGTAGATACAACCAAAATTATTAAGGAGTATCGCGAAATGAAAGAAGTAGAAGAGGAATTCACTTCAAAATCTGATAAGGTTAAAATGGAGCTAGATTCTTTAGCTCAAAGTTTTCAAAAAGAAGTGCAAGAATACCAAGCGAACATGAACGGAATGTCTACTGCACAAAGACAAGAAAAGGAACAAGAATTAATGGCTAAGCAACAAACCATCCAACAACAACAGCAAATGATGGGGAACCAGCTGCGTCAAGAAAGCGATGTTGTTATCGATTCTATTGTAACTAAAGTAAAGGAATACGTAAAGGAATACGGTAAGAATAACGATTATACATACATTTTCGGGTCTAACGAGTCTGCAAACATCATGTACGCAAAAGATGGGTTAGATATTACTGAAGAAATTCTTGAGAAATTAAACGAGAGTTACAAGAAATAGGAATTCCCTAATTCTTTAAAACAAAAAAGCATCGGTCTTATTGAGATCGATGCTTTTTTGTTATTAGAAATCTTACTGATTGCCTGTTTATTATAACCAGTGTATTCAGGTTATTCTTCATGCTAAACATGTTTAAGCTCCTAATAATCTTCGAAGGAGACTCTGAAGCTCCCATTTCCTCTTATTAATTGGTGAAGATATGTTTAGAGAAAAAGGATATCTACAGTTTTTAGGAAAGTAAAGTAACTCCTAAAATCACCACGATAAAGTATCCTACAATGGTAAAAGCTCCAGCATAATCCTTAACTACTCGCTGTCCAAATAATAACATTAACAAGGTAATTGCAGCCAATACGTTCGCATAAAGTGCTATTTCGGTTTGTCCGTTGCTTATAATAAAGAAAATTCCAACTAAGGCCATAATCCCAGCTAATACTTCTAGGACCAAAATTATGCCAACCATTAATGGTACTTGCCCGGCAAGAAAAGTCTTAGAAAAATGACCCTTAAGCCATCCAATATTACCTTTCCAATCGGTGATTTTATCTAAGCCAGATTGTAAAAAAGTAATTACTATAAATAAAAGTATAAGGATCTCTGTAATATAATTTGTAATGTTTTCCATATGTTTTTAAGCGACTTTTTTATGAATTAATCTTGTGAGTTTAATAGACAGATCTGTTAGTATAATCTTTGCATTTCCATTACGTTCTATATGGTAGATAGCATCTTCAATTTCTGAAGTTATTCCTAATATATTTGCTCCTGTTATAAATGGCGCAAATTTTTCTAATTTGAAATTGGCTGTTTTAGGCTGAATATAAACCAGTTTTTCTGCCTTGTAATTATAAAGTAGAGCCTGACGAAAAAAATCTAAACAATAGTGTAAAAAACTTTTTTGTGTTTCTCTTCCCGAAGCAGCTATAGTATCGCTCCATGAGATTAGCTCTAAAATGGAGGCTTTATTTCCCTTTGCCTTAAAGGCTGTTCTAACCCAAGTAATAAACCAATCTTCAAATTGTTCATCTCCAGAATCATTTTTTAATATATGTTGTGCTTGAGAATAACTTCCATTTGCCTGTACCGCAATTTTCTTTGCAGATAAAGAATCTACTTTGGAACTTGCTATCAATTTTTCTTCAATAACAGTTTCAGAAAGAGGTGGGAATCTTAGAATCTGGCAACGGGACTTAATAGTTTGTATTATTTGCTCCTCGTCTTCAGCAATAAGTATAAAAAGTGTCTTATTTGGTGGCTCCTCAATTAACTTCAACAATTTATTAGAACAGGCAGTATTCATTTTATCTGCCATCCAGATCAACATTATTTTATAACCCCCTTCATAGGATTTCAATGAAAGTGATTTCAAAATATCCTGAGCTTCATCTACCCCAATTTGACCTTGCTTATTTTCTATTCCTATTTCCTGATACCAGTCAAACAAACTTCCATAAGGATCCTTATTAAGGAAAGTTCTCCAAGATTCCATAAAATGATTGGAAACCGGATGCGTTTTTACCTTATCGTTTGTTGCAACCGGAAACGCAAAATGAAGATCTGGGTGTGATAAATGATTGAATTTTAAGTTACAAGCAGTATTCCCGGTATTATTCTCTGAATTGGTGTTTCCACACAATACATATTGCGCATAGGCAATAGCCATTGGTAGTAATCCACTCCCATGATTTCCCACAAATAATTGCGCATGCGGAATACGGCCCCTGTCTGCCGTGGTGGTTAAATGATTCTTAATATGGGGTAAGCCTAAAACTTCAGAAAAGAGCATAGGCAAAGATAAAATTAATCTTCACTTTATATCTTTAGAAAAATTTATATTTGTAGTATACACATTGCTTATGAAAACAGTAGAAGACTATAATTTTAAAGACAAAAAGGCACTTATTCGGGTAGATTTCAACGTTCCATTAGATGACGAAGGAAATGTAACCGACAGTACTAGAATAGAAGCCGCTAAACCTACCATAATTAAAGTTTTAGAAGATGGCGGAAGCGTTGTTCTAATGACACACTTGGGAAGGCCTAAGAATAAAGAAGCTAAATTTTCTTTGCAACCAATTGTTTCTAA
>JAGXIK010000147.1 GCA_024635715.1 Gillisia sp. | reverse complement strand
CTAAACTCTGCCAAAGCACGTCTCATTTTTCTACAAGCACCATCTAAGGTTCTACTACTGGCAGAAACTTTTACTAACATAGAATCGAAAAATGGAGAAATAGTAACACCTTGATATACACTCCCTGCATCTAGTCGAATTCCAAAACCTGCGG
Organism: Gillisia sp.; assembly: GCA_024635715.1. Taxonomy (GTDB): domain Bacteria; phylum Bacteroidota; class Bacteroidia; order Flavobacteriales; family Flavobacteriaceae; genus Gillisia. The sequence continues at coordinate 5,272 of JAGXIK010000147.1, read as the reverse complement.
CACTTCTGTAAGTAGTAATAGTACCATAATCTGGCTTAAAATCGTTTTCCGGATCCTCGGTAGTAATTCTACATTGCAGAGCAAAGCCATTGATTTTTAAACTTTCCTGATTCACAATTTTAATTTGTTCATCAGATAATTTATAATCGCCAGCAATAAATATTTGGGCTTTTACTAGATCTATTCCTGTAATAATTTCGGTTACAGTATGCTCTACCTGAATTCTTGGGTTTACCTCTATAAAATAGATCTCTCCATCTTCAACCAAAAACTCCACGGTTCCAATATTATTATAGTTTACCGCTTTACAAATAGCGATAGCATACTCATATAATTTATTTTTTGTTTCTGAATTTAAACCCAAAGATGGAGCAAATTCAATCACTTTTTGATACCTACGCTGTACAGAACAATCTCTCTCAAATAGATGTACCATATTTCCATGGTTATCTGCTACAATCTGAATCTCGATATGCTTTGGATTCTCAACGAATTTTTCTATAAAAACCGTATCATCTCCAAATGCATTTCCTGCTTCCCTCTTAGATTCTGGAAACGCCTTTTTTAATTCATCTTCTTTTCTAATTACACGCATTCCACGTCCTCCACCACCAGAAGCAGCCTTCAGCATTATGGGATAACCTATTAATTTTGCTTCTTCTAATGCAATTTCTACGGAATTAAGTTCCTTTTCGTTACTTTTTATGATTGGCACATTATTCGCAACGGCAACTTCTTTTGCCCTTACTTTATCTCCCAAAGATTTTAATACTGAAACCTTAGGCCCTATAAAAATGATATCGTTCTCTTCGCATTGTTTTGCGAATTCAGCATTTTCAGAAAGGAATCCATAGCCAGGATGGATAGCATCTACATTATTTTTTTTAGCAACCTGAATGATCTTCTGAATATCCAAATAAGGCTTTAATGGATCGTTATCTTCTCCTATCTGGTAAGATTCATCGGCTTTGTAACGGTGTAGGGAATACCTATCCTCAAAGGTGTATATTCCAACCGTTTTTAATCCTATTTCTGTACATGCACGAAAAATACGGATGGCTATCTCTCCTCTATTCGCTACTAAAACCTTTTTGATCTTCATTTTATGATTCTGAATTAAAAATTAACTAATATCTCAGTTCTGAAAGTTATTAAATAATATAGGTACGCTGCAAACAGATTACAGAATTACAAGGAATTCTTAACAGAAAAAGCTACCACTTGGGTAGCTTTTTAATTATTCTGAAAAATATAGTTTCTAATTTATTGTATTCGTGTTTTTTTACCTTGTAAAAACCAATTCTGTATCGTTCTTTGTTTCCGATTCGCTGAATTTATAGCCATCATAGTCAAATCCTTTCAATTCTTCTACTGAAGCTACTTCTTTATCTACAATATATCGCACCATAGAGCCTCTAGCCTTTTTGGCAAAGAAGCTTACAATTTTAAGTTTACCCTTGCTAAAATCTTTAAAAACCGGAGTGATCAATTTGCCTTTAAGTTTTTTGCTGTCTACCGCTTTATAGTATTCGTTGCTTGCTAAGTTGATGAAAAGTTCTTCTTTTCCCATCTCCTTATTTAACGAATCTGTCACTTTCTTTTGCCAAACTTCGTAAAGGTTCTTTTTGGAATACAGGCCAAGATCGGTTCCCATTTCCAGTCTGTATGGCTGAATAAGATCTAGAGGTTTTAAAACTCCATACATCCCAGAAAGGATCCTTAATCTATCCTGAATAAAATCTATTTTCTCTACAGGTAAAGAATACGCGTCTAAACCTGTGTAGACATCACCATTAAAAGCATACATGGCGGGTCTTGAATTTTCTTTAGTATGTTCCTCCTGAAAATCTTTGTATCTCCCGTAATTGAGCTCTGCCAGCTTATCGCTAATATCCATAAGTTTAGAAACTTCATCTTTAGACATGCGAGACATTTTGCGATTGATCTTTATTGCAGTATCTAAAAACTGTGGTTGGGTAACTCTTGTGGTAGGTAATTTGGTTTCAAAATCGAGACTTTTAGCCGGGGATAGAACAATTTTCATAAAGTGTTGATTTTTTTTATTTGGAAACTGGAATACAATTCCTGTCTTGTATACTCAAAATTAGCAATCTAATGAGAAGTTTAAAACAGTTTATCTAACTTCTTATCAATACAAGTATCGAAAGATTTTATTCTCATTAGTGGATTTAATATTCCAAAGATTTGTCTCAAATTTTGTCCTATCCAACTTAGTTCAAAATTTTTGGATAGTCCCGAATTGTAGATTTTGCGTGAGGGATTGAGGCGCTGTTGAAGCTCTCCCGATGTTTATCGGGAAGCGACCGCCGAAAGCCCGACCCCAATTTTTATTGGGGTCACGCCCTAAGAATCCATATAATCCTTCTGATTTATAGAATATTTACGCCATTTTTCTATACATTCCTGTATATCTTGCGGCACTTCAGAATCGAAACTCATCCATTCCTTAGTCTCAGGATGTGTAAACCCAAGAGTTTTAGCATGTAAAGCCTGTCGCGGAAGCACTTTAAAACAATTGTCTACAAACTGTTTGTATTTAGTAAAAGTGGTTCCTTTTAAGATCTTTTCTCCGCCATAACGCTCATCGTTGAACAAGGTATGTCCAATATGTTTCATATGTACTCTTATCTGGTGAGTTCTTCCGGTTTCCAACTTACAGGAAACTAAAGTTACATATCCAAAACGCTCTAAAACTTTGAAGTGAGTTACCGCAGGTTTCCCCTGTTCCTCCTCATCGTTCATATAAACGGTGTTCTGCAATCTATTTTTTGGATGCCTTCCGATATTTCCTTCTATTCTTCCTTCATCTTCCTCTACATTTCCCCAAACTAAAGCGATATATTCCCGAGAACTGGTCTTTTTAAAAAACTGTTTGGAAAGGTGGGTCATTGCAGTTTCGGTCTTAGCAATTACTAACAATCCACTGGTGTCCTTATCTATCCTATGTACCAATCCTGGCCGTTCGCTGCTGTTATTTGGTAAATTATCTATATGAAAAATAAGGGCATTAATAAGTGTACCACTATAATTTCCATGCCCAGGATGCACTACCATTCCTGCCGGTTTATTGATCACCATTAGAGAATCATCCTCATAAACTATGTTTAGCGGAATATCCTCTGGAGTAAGTAAAAATTCATAAGGTGGATGTTCAAACATTACCTGCACCACATCTCCAGGTTTCACCTTGTAATTAGATTTTACTGGTGTAGTATTTACATATATATTACCATCTTTGGCTGCCTTCTGAATTTTACTCCTAGTAGCATTCTCTATATAGTTCATAAGGTATTTATCTACCCTAAGTGGCTGTTGCCCTTTATCTGCAGTAAATTTATGGTGTTCGTAAAGATCGTCGTCTTGAGTATCTTCCAGTTCTGGACCTATTAATTTAGAATTCGTCATTGTTTTCATTATCATTATCGATACCATCTTCATCGATGCTATCATCTTCATTTAAGTCTCCATTATATCTACCAGAACCATCTCCTAAAACCAAATCTATTTTGGCAGTTTTCATAAGTTCGTCCCCTGCTTCAACTAGTTTTCCTTTGTGTCTCAATTCCAAAACCGCATCTGGGGCGATATCTGGCTTATAGGTAATAGAACCAATCTCGAAGCCAAGAGATCGCAAAGTAGGCTCTACTTGCCTTCTTGTTCGTCGTATAAGATCTGGAACCATAACTTTTCCATAGCCAGAAGGGTTTAAAGTGAGGTATATTTTTCTATTTTCCTTCACGAATCTCCCGGGTTGCGGCACCTGGTCTATCACAGAGTATTTAGGATACTCTGGATTAAAATTGGCTGAATCTAAAATTTCATATCGAAGATCCAACTCATCCAAAGTAATCTCTACTCTACCCAAAGATAGTTTTGCCAAATCTGGAACTTTAATACGTTCATCCTGATTTGTGGAATGCTCTAACCATTGCATAGTTAGAAAAGCTAGCAATACAAGTGCTACAATTGCTAAACCTATTTGAATTAAAAAGGTTTTGCTGAAGATAAATTTGAATAGGCTCATAAATTATTTATAATAGGCAAAGATATAAAAACGCCGGGGTTTTGGTGGCACCCACTATTAGTCATATTTTTGTTAACGTAAATTAAAGCTGTTTATTTAATATGAAGAAAAGAATTGCCATCGCCATGGGAGGGTATTCCAGTGAATACAGGATCTCTATTAATAGCGGAAACGTAGTTTATAAAAACCTAGACCGTTCTATCTACGAGCCTTATAGAGTTCATATCATGCAAAACGAATGGTTTGTAGTGGCAGATGATGATACTCCATACCCAATAAATAAAAGCGATTTTACGGTAAAGATTAAAGACAAGAAAATCCAATTCGATTGTGTTTTTAATACCATCCATGGAACTCCCGGGGAAAACGGACTTTTACAGGCATATTTGGACCTCGTAGGAATTCCCCAAACCTCCTGCGGATTTTATCAGGCAGCACTTACATTTAATAAAAGAGATCTTATAAGTGTTTTAAAACCTTACGGAATTAAAACTGCATTGAATTATTTCCTGAATCAGGGAGACGAAGTTGAAGTTGAAGAGATCATAAACAAAGTTGGATTACCATGCTTTGTAAAAGCTAATAAAGCTGGTAGTAGTTTTGGAATTACCAAGGTGAAAGCTGCTGAAGACCTGGAACAAGCGGTAAAAATTGCACTTAAGGAGGATGACGAAGTGATTATTGAATCGTTTTTAGATGGGACTGAAGTTTCTGTGGGGGTAATTATGTATAAAGGAAAGATTTTAGCATTGCCAGTCACCGAGATTGTTTCTGAAAATGAATTTTTCGATTATGAAGCTAAATATTTAGGAAAGTCTGAAGAGATCACCCCTGCTAGAATTACTAAAGAACAAACTAAAAAAGTCCAAAATCTGGCTAAACTGATATACTCTAAATTAAAAATGAAAGGGTTTACACGTTCAGAATTTATATTTCATAACGACGAACCTCATTTTATAGAGATGAACACTACACCGGGGCTCAGCGAAGCTAGTATTTTACCTCAACAAGCCGAAAAAGCAGAGATCAGTTTACCACAGCTTTTTGGAAGCGCTATAGAAGCTGCCTTAAAGGTTCATTAATTCTGAACTTAGTGTAATTAGCTATATTTGTTATACATCACAAACACAACTTCATGAAAAGAGCAGTTTTCCCAGGGTCTTTTGATCCCATAACTTTAGGTCATGTAGATATCTTGGACCGGTCACTACCACTTTTTGATGAAAT
>JAGXIK010000146.1 GCA_024635715.1 Gillisia sp. | reverse complement strand
TATGAAGGGATTAGAAGCCTTAAATTCCCAACCTGATCGATAAAATTATATTCTAAGGCTGTTTTTTAGTTAAAGCCTCTTCCGGGAATGGAAATATGATCGTAGAATTTTTCTCGGCCGCGATATTAGATAAGGTTTGGTAAAGTCTTAATTTAATAGCAGAGGGAGATTGATCTATTAATTTTCCTGCTTCTAATAGTTTCCCGGCTGCTTGCTCTTCTGCCAAGGCGAGAATTATTTGAGATCTTCTGGATCGCTCTGCTTCAGCTTGACCTGCCATCATACGTTTCATGTTTTCGGGTAATTGGATGTCTTTAATTTTCATTCCTATAATTTCAATTCCCCATTCCCGGGTTTCCTCCTCTACGATCGTCTTGATATTCTTGCCCATTTCCTCGCGTTTAGATAAAATGGTGTCTAGTTCCACTTTGCCACAAACATCTCTTAGTGCAGCCTGAGACAATTGTGTGATCGCATAATTATATTCTTCTACTTGTAAGACCGCTTTTTCCGGATCGTTAATTCTAAAGAAAACCACCCCATCTATGCTACAGGGAACGTTATCCTCCGTCATTACTTCCTGAGATAGGATATTAATGGTGATTACCCGAATATCTACTACTTGAATTGTTTCAACCAAAGGAATTATCCACTTAAAACCTGGTTTTAAGGTCTTGATATATTTACCAAATCTAAATTTTAAAGCTCTTTTGTATTCAAAAACAATACGAATCCCGCTAAGGAAAAAAAGGACTAATAAAATAAGAAAGAAGACAGATGGTATCATAATCCAAAAAATTAAACTATTACTAAAGTATAACTGTTGGGGACTACATTATTGAGATAAAAGAAGGAAGGGTGATTTTGGTGGGGTAGGAATAGAAAAAGTTTAAATTGTTAAATAACTCCTTTTAGATTGATTAATAAAATTAACAATAAATAGTCTCTTTTCCTAAATATGAGGTTTGGAATTTGTATTTCACTAAGGATTATTTAATTATGGGATTAGGATGTTTTTAATTCTTTTTAAACCGATATTTTTTGTGCCTCTCCTTAATAAAACTAGGTGAAAGTAAATTAGTTTTAGTTAATTTGCTATACTATTAATTTGTACTTCCATAATCTTTAATTACGCTTTTGAATTCTCCAAAACTTTTCTATATAGCCTTAGGTAGCAACGAGGGAGACCGCATGTATCTATTACAAACGGCGGTAGATTTGATATACTTGGAAATAGGAGATGTGCTGAAGCTTTCTCCCATTTATGAAACTCCAGCATGGGGTTTTGATGGAGCTGCTTTTTTAAATATGTGTATTGCGGTTAGTAGTAGGTATTCTCCTAGAAAAGTGCTTCAAAAATTACTAGAAATTGAAACCAAGTTAGGAAGAACTAGAAATACTTCCGGCGATTATAGGAACAGAACGCTTGATCTGGATATTATATTGGTGGATGAGGAAGTGATCTCTACAGAGAATTTGCAGGTGCCACATCCGGAAATGCAAGAAAGGAAATTTGTGTTGATGCCTTTGGCAGATATCGCAGGGAAAGAAAAGCATCCAAGCCTTCATCTTACAATTTCCCAACTCCTGGAAAACTCTTCAGATAAGAGTGAGATTAAAAGACTTCCAGATACTTTAAAATCGCCGACTAAGCAATTCAACTTCATCAACTATAATTATATAGCTATTGAAGGAAATATTGGAGCAGGAAAAACTAGTTTATCTGCTATGGTTTCGCAAGATTTTAATGCGAAATTAATATTGGAACGTTTTAAGGACAATCCATTTCTGCCTAAATTCTATGAAGATCAAAACAGATATGCATTTCCTTTAGAGATGTCTTTTCTTGCAGATAGGTATCAACAACTTTCAGACGATCTGGCACAATATGATCTTTTTACAGATTTTGTGGTTTCAGATTACGATGTTTTTAAATCTTTGATCTTTGCTAAGATCACCCTTCAGGAAGATGAATATGCTTTATACGATAAGCTTTTCAGAATAATGTATAAAGAATTGATAAAGCCAGATCTTTATATTTATTTATATCAGAATACTGATAGACTCCTAGAAAATATCAAGAATAGAGGGCGTGACTACGAACAAAATATTCAGCCTGAATATTTAATAGAGATCAATAAAAGCTATTTATCATTTATTAAATCTCAGACTAATATCAAAGTGAAGATCATAGATATTTCGGAGTTGGATTTTGTGAATAAGCGTTGCGATTATCTATCTATTCTAGAGAAAATAGAGGAAACTGTTTCAGTAGTTTCGCGCTAAAAATTACTTTTCAGAAGATATTTTGCTAAAAAGATCCCATAGAACAACACCTGTACTTACTGCTATATTCAAGGAATGCTTACTGCCAAGTTGCGGTATTTCGATTATTCCATCGCTTGCAGAGACCACTTCTTGCTGTACACCTTTTACTTCATTTCCAAAAACTACCGCATAGGTTTTATCCATTTTTGGATGGAAATGGTTTAGCATTATAGCACCTTCAGCCTGTTCTATCGCTAGAACTTCAATCTGATCTTCTTGAAGTTGTTTTATAAGAGAGATAGTATCTTCCACATATTCCCATTCCACCGTTTCTGTAGCTCCCAAGGCAGTTTTTTGAATGTCTTTATGCGGTGGAGTAGCGGTGATGCCACATAAATAAACCTTTTTGATCAAAAAAGCATCTGCCGTTCTAAAAACAGAACCAATATTATTCAAACTCCTAATATTATCCAGAATTACAATTAAAGGTGTTTTAGTTGCCTCTTTAAATTCTGAAACAGTCTTTCTTTCTAACTCGCTGTTTTTTAATTTTCTATTTTCGAACATGTCGCAAAAATATGAATATTTAGAAGTATTTTTATGATGTTAAAAGGAAATACTTAACCTAGTTTTCTTCCAATTTTGATATTTCCTAAGTAACTTGCTTGCTTATCAAAATATAGCTTTTGCCTAGAACTCAAAGATCCTTAAAACCTGAAAAGATTAACTTTAAAGAAAGTTTTGCTTCATTAAAGTTTGTGCCCCGTTTTTTTAAAGAAATACGAAAGGTTAATCCCTTGTTATTTTATGCGAATGTAGCAAGTAGAATAATAAGTGCGAGTTTGCCTGTATTGATATTATCGATTGGAAGGATAATTGTAGATGAGGTAGTGCTTCAAATAGCCGCAGAAACTAAAGATTATGACAGGCTTTGGTTATTTGTGGGAATTGAGCTTGGGTTGGCAATACTTTCAGATCTATTGTCTAGAGCGATCGCGCTTACAGATGCGCTTTTGGGAGATCAATATTCTATAGATACCTCGGTAAAGATCATAAAGAAAACTTCAGAAATAAATTTGGATCAGTTAGAAGATTCAGAATTCTACGATAAATTAGAACGGGCGAGGCAGCAAACTACGGGAAGAGTAGGCTTGATGTCTAATATTTTAACCCAAGGACAAGATATAATTGTGATTATATCTTTAATGGCGGGGGTAGTTGTTTTTGAACCTTGGTTGATAATTCTGCTAGTTGTTTCTATAGTCCCAACTATTATAAACGAGATAAAATTTAGTGGCACCAGTTATTCTTTGGCCAGAAGCTGGACCCAGGAACGTAGAGAATTGGATTATTTAAGATATGCAGGAGCAAGTGATGTGACGGCTAAGGAGGTTAAATTGTTCGGACTTTCAGATTATCTTGCAACAAGATTTCAAAACCTTTCCAATAAATATTATAAGGAAAGTAAGCAGCTTGCAAAGCAACGTGCAGCCTGGGGTTCATTTTTTAATGTTATAGGAACTGGGGCATATTATGGCGCTTATGTGCTAATAGTTTTTAGGACCGTGGTGGGAGTATTTAGTTTAGGAGATCTCACCTTTCTTTCAGGCTCCTTCAAAAGTTTACAAACTAAATTACAAGGGTTTTTCACCAGATTTACAGCAATCACAGAAAGTGCATTATATCTTCAGGATTATTTTGAATTTTTAGATCTGAAATTTGATAGATCTGAAGAAGTAACAGGACTTTCCTTACCTGAAAGTATAAAAACAGGGTTCACGTTTAATAATGTTGGTTTTAAATATCCAAAATCTGAGCGCTGGGTAATTCGTAATGTGAGTTTTGAATTGAAAGCTGGCGAAAAGCTTGCTTTTGTAGGAGAGAATGGAGCCGGGAAAACCACACTTATAAAATTATTGCTACAATTTTACGAGCCAACCGAAGGTGAGATCTTACTGGATGGTGTACCAATAAAGAAATACAATCAGCTTCAATATCAGCAATATTTCGGAGTGATCTTCCAGGATTTTGTGAAATTCGAATTAACCTTGCGAGAAAATATCGCGATGGGTGAAATAGAAGAAATTGGGAATCAGCCCAGAATAGACAATGCAGCAGACAAAAGCCTTGCGAATCAGGTAGTGTCAGAATTACCTGGAGGTTACGATCAGCAATTAGGAAAGCGCTTTAAGAATGGAAAAGACCTTTCTGGAGGGCAATGGCAAAAGATTGCTATTGCAAGAGCCTATATGAAAGATGCAGAAGTGTTAGTGCTAGATGAACCAACTTCAGCATTAGATGCAAGAGCAGAAACTGAAGCCTTTGATAGATTTATAAAATTAACCGAAGGAAAAACTGCAGTGATCATATCTCATAGATTTAGCACCGTGCGAATTGCAGACCGTATTATGGTACTAAAGGAAGGCACCGTTCTGGAAATTGGAACTCATGAAGAATTAATGGAGAATAATAAATTATATACAGAATTATTCAATCTTCAAGCTGCGGGATACCAATAAATATTTTCGAAAAAAAAGTTGTGGTTTTTGTTTTAAGATAGTTGTATAAGATTCTGATATGGAGTGATTTATAGGGTAATTTTAATAGTTGAATCTTCCCTTTTCTGATTTGTTGAATGCTAATTTCTTACCACTATGAAAACCGCACTTCACTCCAAATTCCCTGCTTTCTTGATTGGATTTTTCGTTTTTATTTAAAGTTGCACTGTGTATCATTCAGCATCTGTAGATATAGAGGAGGCAGTACAATCTCAAAATAAGGTGAAGGTTCTTACAAATACCTCGAGGACTTATTAATTCAAAAAGATAATAGCGAAAGATAATTTGTATTATGGAATCGCTAAAGCTAATCGGAATTCCAACTTAGTATATTCCGATAAAGAGAAGATTGAAAGATATTCCAAAAATTTGAATTCCTATCCTTTGGAGATTCAGAATATTAAGGGAATCTATACTAAGAACAAAGTAGTGTCTACTATTTTAACTATTGGAATACCAGTAATATTAGTTACAACCGCTATAATTGTAATAGGGGAATCTGTAGTTTCTAGTATTGCTTATGATGAATTTTAATCCTTCTCTGTGATTATAAATAATTAAGTTAAATTTTCTCAAAGAATTGGATATTAAAATATTTTAACTAAAAAATATTTTAATTAACACATTTTTAATAACTTAGCGGAGTTATTACTCCCAATTGTTCATTTTCCCCACTTGAAGATGACGCGCATTTTACCCTCATAATATTTAGCCCCATTTATTTTTAATCTAAACGTGCACTAGAACTGCTTGCAGGATCTTTTGTGTCTGATTTTATAACGCTAACCATTAAATTCATGATTATGAGAATCTTTAAAGTATTTAAATTATCCGTTCTTTTTTGCCTGTTCACATCGCTAATCTTTGCACAGGACAATGCTAATATTCAAAGATATCTGGTTCATTTAGATCCGGTGAAACCAGGAAAAGTTGCAGACTATGAGAAAACTGCCACCGCCTTTGTGAAAATGTGTAAAGAAAATTCCTATGACCAAGGTTGGGTGACTTTTGTGACCGAGGATAATGAATACAACTATCTCTCTCCTCTCAAAAATTTTGCTGAGCTCGATTAGAATCCTATGGCCTCCTTAATGGAAAAAGTTGGTGAGGATAAGTTTTCCAACTTATTTGAAGATTTTGACAAAAATTATAATACTCACTCAGATTTTATTCTTTTGTTAGATAAGGAGTTGAGTTATATGCCAGATGGGATCACTATGACTCCGGAAGGGGAGAATTATAGAGAAAACACAAGATATTATTATGCACCTCAAGATTACGATAAAGCTTTAGGTGTTGCTAAGGCCTTTAATAAGTTGTACTCTGAAAAAAAATCGAAAACCCATTACAGGGTGTATAGAAGTGGTTTTGGTACAGATGGTCCTTATTTCTTAGTGGCTGTTTCTGCAAAAGGTCCAATGGAAATGGAGCAAAACAGAATGGAGAATCAAAAGCTACTTGGTGAGGAAGGTAGAAAATTATACAATGATCTTCAGGGGGTGATTTTGAGAGCTGAAACAGTAAGAGGTTGGATTCGTCCAGATCTTTCCTATGTTGCTTCCAAATAGAACCTTATAATTTTTAAAACACCTCAAATCTTATTTTTAATAACCTGCATTAACCATCAAAGATTTAATTATGAAAAAATTTTTTTACTTGATATTGTTAATTCCTTTTTTAGCAGTATCCCAAAACGGAAATGAATATATGGTGTTTGAAAACGGTTTGTTATCCCCGCAGTTGGATAAGATTTCTGAATTCGAATCTGGACTTGCAGCGCACAATAAACAATACCATAATGAAGGACAATTTGGCGCAAGAGTATATTGGATAGGGAATGGACCCAACACTGGTAAGTATCTATGGGTAATGGGGCCTTTGCCTTGGAGCGCCTTCGATAGCAGACCAGAAAAAGAAGGACATGATGAAGATTGGAACTCCAATGTTCTGCAATACATGCTGCCAGAAACAGATCAGACCTATTTCAAGTTTGAGGCAGGGATGTCTAATTTTCCTAAAGATTTTACTCTCAACAAATTGTTGGTAGATTATTATGATATAAAGCCTTTTCAACGGACAAAGACAATGGCTTTATTAGAAAAGATAGAAAAGGTAATGAAAGATAAATTCCCGGAAGCCACTTATGGAATTTACTCCAATGAATTGCCAAATAGCAAAGACGGAAATGATATCTCCTTTATTTCATTTTTTGAGAAATCCGCATGGATGGGGGAAGATAGAAAATTTGTCGATAAATATAATGAAGTTCATGGGGCAGGTAGTTTTGACACCTTCCTTAAGGACTGGGAAAATGCAACTCAAGGGAGTTACTCCGAATTATGGCATTTCAGACCAGAACTTAGTGGATTATCTGGCGAAGTGAAAGTTGCAGAGCGACAAGAAAATTAGAGTAGAAATAAAGAATTAATAATAAGCTTTTTTTCTTTTTCAATCAATACCTAAATAAATTTATAATTATCCTCTAATGCACACCAAGAGCTTAGAGGATAATTTTTATTTTAATAGGAACCTTGATCTCCTTAAAGATCGATCTTTAAGATAGAACATTCTCATTAATAGCTATTGTGAATAATTTTGAATAAAAGCATCTTTTTAAATTTCTCATAGCCTTTAGGATTGAGTATTTTAGCATGAATTAAATTGAACTCTTTTGGCAGCTAAAAAACCTAAATCAATCACTCCTTTAATGAAACAATATAACTCCATCAAGGTGAAATATCCTGATGCTCTATTGTTATTCAGAATAGGGGATTTTTATGAGACCTTTGGGGAAGATGCCATTAAAACTGCCAGGATCCTGAATATAGTTCTAACTAAAAGAGGGAATGGGAGTGAAACAGAAACTGCTTTGGCAGGATTTCCTCACCACGCATTGAATACCTACTTGCCTAAATTGGTTAAAGCTGGCTTGCGGGTTGCTATTTGCGATCAGTTAGAAGATCCTAAACTCACAAAAACTATTGTGAAAAGAGGTGTTACCGAGTTGGTGACTCCTGGGGTTGCTATGAATGATGAGGTTTTAAATAGCAAGGCCAATAATTTTTTATGTGCTGTTCACTACGGCAAGAAGACAATGGGAATTTCATTTCTAGATGTCTCTACTGGAGAGTTTTTAACAGCGCAAGGTTCTGCGGAATATATAGATAAACTTCTTCAAAATTTTGGACCAAGCGAAGTGCTTATTCAGAAAAACTATAAAAAGGAATTCACCAAAACCTTTGGAGATAGTTTTCACTGTTTTTATCTGGAAGATTGGGTTTTCAAATTGGATTATGGATACGAATCCTTGAACGAGCATTTTAAAACCAAGTCTTTGAAAGGCTTTGGAGTAGATCATTTGGAAGAGGGAATAATTGCTTCAGGAGCTATTCTATATTATTTAAGTGAAACCCAACATCATAAACTGCAGCATATAGCTTCTTTAAATAGAATTGCTGAAGAGGAATATGTGTGGATGGATAGGTTTACCATTCGAAATCTTGAGTTATACAATTCCAACGCCCAAAATGCGGTCACCCTTTTAGAGATCATCGATAAAACTATTTCTCCTATGGGAGGAAGAATGATGAAGCGATGGCTGGCACTTCCGCTTAAGAATGCCGAAAAAATAAAAGCGAGACATCAGGTGGTGAGTTATTTTATTCAGAATAAAGAGGAGCTAGCACAACTTCAGAAACAAATAAAAAGAATTAGTGATCTAGAGCGATTAATATCTAAAGTAGCTACAGGGAAAATTTGTCCTCGAGAAGTAATTCATTTAAATAATTCTCTGGATGCTATCATGCCAATCAAAAAACTGGCAATGAACGCTAAGGAAGAATCGTTAAAAGTGCTTGGTGATAAACTGCAAAGCTGTGAGGTTTTAAGAACCAAGATCAACGAAATGTTGCATGAAGAGGCTCCGGTAAATATTGTAAAAGGGAATACTATTGCTAAAGGTTATCATCCAGAGCTGGATGATTTAAGAAACATCGCTTTTTCAGGGAAAGACTATCTGAATGAAATGTTGGATCGGGAGAGTAAAGCTACTGGAATCACTTCGCTTAAAATAGGAAGTAATAATGTTTATGGCTATTATATTGAAGTAAGGAATAGCCATAAGGATAAAGTGCCAGAAGAATGGACCCGAAAGCAAACTTTGGTGAATGCAGAGCGGTATATAACTGAAGAATTGAAGGAATACGAAAGTAAGATCTTAGGAGCAGAAGAAAAGATATTGCATTTAGAGCAAGAATTATTTGCCGGTCTTGTAGAATGGATGAGAGACTATATTAATCCTGTACAGCAAAATGCACGATTAATTGGGCAGTTAGATTGTCTGTCTTCATTTGCACAACAGGCTGTTCAGGAAAATTATAATAAGCCAGAAATAGATGATTCTACTGAATTAGAGATCAAGAATGGAAGGCATCCAG
>JAGXIK010000145.1 GCA_024635715.1 Gillisia sp. | reverse complement strand
TTAGTATTAACTTTATATACTGACTATTATGAAAAAGTTAGGTTTAATACTGTCAGCAATAGGATTGTTTTTTACTGCTGCACAAGCCCAAGTAGAAGGCGAAGTTCAGGCTGAGGTAGAAGTAGAAAAAGAATTAGTACTGGAAGGAGATGAATTTGAGAAGATAGAGGTTTCGGCTTTACCAGAAGCAGTTACAGCAGCAATTTTAACTCAATTTCTAGATGCTGTTACTACAGAAGCTTTTGTAAAGCAAGATGATGAAGAGGTGATATATAAAGTTAAATTGGATCTTAAAGGACAAATGAAAAAAGTCTATTTGGATGCAGCAGGAAACTGGATAAAAAAAGAAGATAAGAAAGAGGAGTCTAACTAGCCAACCAATCTTTCTGAATAAAAAGAGCTGACATTGCGGTCAGCTCTTTTTTTGTTTTAATATGAAGGTCTTTTAAAGAACCATAATTCGTAAATTTGTGAGATATTAAAAATCAGAGCTTAATTATGGTATCCATTCTTATAGTAGAAGACGATGTGGCATTTGCAACAATGTTAAAGACCTTTTTTGAAAAAAGGGGTTATAAGGTGGACACTTCTTTTTCTGCCGCAGAAGCCTTTAAAAAAATGAAGGCAAGCCCATTTGAAGTGATACTTACTGATGTGAGATTACCTGATAGTGATGGTTTGGAAGTACTATTTGAAGTTAAATCTAATTATCCCACAGCACAGGTTATTGTAATGACCAATTATGCTGAAATAAATATGGCGGTAAAAGCCATGAAAAATGGAGCTTTCGATTATGTTTCAAAACCATTTAGGCCAGAAGCTATTCTTCAGACCATTGAAAATGCTTTAGACCAGAAGAATTTAAATGGAAATATGACCTCTCAGGAAGAAGTTCTTCCGAAGAAAAAGCAAAAAATAAAAGTAGCTGAGTCTTCTTCAGAATTTGTGAGAGGAGTAAGTGATGCAGCAATAAAACTAAATGATTACATAGAGCTCGTAGCACCTACCAATATGTCAGTCTTGATCATTGGGGAAAGTGGTACGGGAAAGGAACAAGTTGCCAAAAGCATACATAATAAAAGCAAGAGAAAAGGTGCGCCTTTTATTGCAGTAGATTGTGGGGCAGTTCCAAAAGAGATCGCCTCCAGTGAATTCTTTGGACATGTAAAAGGATCCTTTACGGGAGCCATTCAAGATAAAACTGGGCACTTTGAAGCAGCCAATGGTGGTACTTTGTTTTTGGATGAAATCGGGAATTTAAGTTACGGTTTGCAAGTACAATTGTTACGTGCTTTGCAGGAACGTAAAATTAAGCCTGTAGGGAGCAGCCACGAAATAAAAGTGGATATTAGAGTGGTAACGGCTACGAACGAAGATTTAACCAAAGCCGTAAAAGAAGGGAATTTTAGAGAAGACCTTTATCATAGATTAAATGAATTTTCCATTAAAGTTCCAGCATTGCGTGAGAGACGTGAAGATTTAATGCTTTTTGCAGATAATTTTCTTGACCAGGCAAATGAAGATCTTGAAAAAGAGGTAGTTGGGTTTAGTGATGAGGCAACCGAAGCTTTTAAAAATTACAGTTGGCCAGGAAATTTACGGGAACTTAAGAATATGGTGAAAAGATCGGTGTTACTTGCTCAGGCTAATATAATCCCGCTTAAAGTATTGCCCCATGAGATTTCTTTGGCTAAAAGTAGCGATGAATCATATAGTCTATTCAAGAATAAAAACGAAGAATCTTTAATACTAGATGCTCTGGAAAAAGCACAGGGAAATAAAAGTAAGGCTGCAAGACTTCTAGATATAGATAGGAAGACACTTTACAACAAACTGAAGCAGTACGATATTAAACTATAATTTCTCTCTCTAGCTTCGCTAAAAGCGCTTCGATTTCGGTTATCAATCCTTGAATTTTTTGATCTTCAAAATATTCTGGCACTTCCTTTTCTAATTGCTGCAATTGAAAAACGATATTTCGAGTATTTAGCTGCTTATACATTGGCAGCATTTTGTGTGCAATAGCAGTGATTTTACTTTTGTTCTTATTTCTAATTGCTTTGTTTATTTCTAACAGGTTTTTTCTACTAGCATCTACAAAAACTTTTAAAATAGTATTCAAAGCATCTTTATCGTCCCCTGCAAACAATAAGATTTCTTTTAAGGAGAATTCTTCCGAGCTTTCCTCTGTTTGAATTTTAATTCCCGAGTTTGTTTCTAATTCTAGATTTAAAACATCTCCAATTTTTTGCAATAGCTCTTGTGGTTTGTATGGTTTTAATAAATTCCCGGAGAAACCGGCATCTAAATAATCGCTGCTAGAAAGGGTGGTTCTACCAGAGGCGGCAATCACAGGAATTTGTTTTAGGTTGTTTTTAGATTGAATTGCATTAAGTAATTCAAAACCATCCATGCTTGGCATTTGAATATCTGTAAGTACAAGATCATATTTTTTTCTTCCTAATTTTTCCAGAGCCTCTTTCCCATCTTGTGCAATATCACAATTCATCCCAATAGATTTTATGAGTTCTCGGGAAAGTGCCAGTTGAGAGGATTCGTCATCTACTGCGAGAATATTTTTCCCGTATAAGTGGGTATTGTTAATTGGTGACTCAGCAATAATTTCTAGAGTGTCCTTTAGTTTTACAACCGGAATTCTTACTGTAAATTCACTTCCTTTTCCAGGGTTGCTTTCTAAGGAGAGTTTCCCTTTTAATAATTTAGTTATTCGTTTAGAAATAGCTAGACCAAGCCCCGTTCCACCATATTTTTTTTCGATTTGGCGGTGTTCCTGAGAAAACTCTTCGAAAATTTCTTTCTGTTTGTCTTTTGAAATTCCCAGTCCTGTATCTTTTATCCTATAGGTTAAGATATAGCTATCTTCTATTTGTTTTTCTAGGCTAACAAATACCGTTAAGCTTCCTTCTTCGGTAAATTTATAGGCGTTATTAATAAGGTTAGAAAGTATTTGTTTTATCCTAAATGGATCGCTTAACACATGTACATCTGCATTTTCTTCAGCTTCAACGATCAATTCTAGATTTTTAGGGTCGTCTTCTGGAATAATATTGTAGAAGGTTTCTTCCAGTAATTTTTTTGCATTAAAAGGCAATTTTTCGATTTGCATTTTACCAGCATCCAGTTTAGAGAGATCTAAAAGATCATTAACTAAATGGAGAATGAATTCTGAACTTTTCCTGAGGTGTCCCAGATAATGTTCTTGCTTGTTGTTAAGAGGTGTTTTGCCAATTAATTCTGTATAGCCAAGCACCGTATTAAGGGGAGATCTTAGATCGTGTGTGATAGTTGCCATAAATTGCTCCCGGCGAATCATTAAAGACTCTGTAAAAGTTTTAGCTTCCTCAAGTTGGATTCTATATCGCTGACTTCTGGAAACATCCCTAATAATTAGAAAAAGAAAAAACAGCACAATAAGAACACTTGTGCCGCCAACAAAAAGGAGTATTCGCGAAATTTCATTCAGCATTTCTTGGGACCTCTGTGCTCTATTTAATGTCGTAGCTCTTTCCTCTTGCTCTACAGATGCTAATAAATTTCTTAATTGGTCATTTAGGATGATATCATTGTCGAGTAATTCGTTTTCTTTCTTATTGATTATAGCTCTGAATTTTTGATTTTCACGCTCTAATTCATTTAATACTTTTTTTACTGAGGTCACTAAAGAATCTGCACTAATACTGGAAAGTTGTTCTTCATTTTCTTCTTTGGAGAATTCTAACAATCTAATTAGAACCCTTCGTTGGTGAGGTTCTAAATTTGCAAAGCGCTTATCGTAATTATTATCTTTAAAGGATTCATCTACTTTTCCTAATTCCTGAATCACTTCCGTATAAAAACTCGTATTTCTATCTCTGGATCGTAGTTTTAATAATTCCTCCAAGTTTTGGCTCTTTCGGGATAATAAGTTGGAAATACTATCCAATTCAATTTTCATAACCGAATCTGCATAGGTTGTCTTAAGAACATTGATACTTTCTTGAATGCCATCTATTTGCCGGCTATATCTATTAAGATCTGTAGTGTCACCTGTTTGAATAAATTGGCGACCTGTACTTTCTGTTTCGTATAGAGCGGTAGCAATTTCGCTTACCAGAACTAATTGCTGATTGTTTAGATCGTTGGATTGATTTATAGAAGAAAATTTAACCACTTGTGCATAGGTGAACCATACAGCCATAGCGGCAACCGCAGCTACCATTAGATACCCAATAATTACCTTAAAAGTTATGGAGCGCTTTGTGTTTTGCATTAGCAAATTATAGCTAAAATTACGCCAATTCTTTTAAATTTTGGTATTGATGTAGGAAATCAAAAAAACCTTATTACATTTGCCGAACATCTCAAAGGGGTGCTATTATAAGATTTATTTCTGAAGAATAGCTGAGATTATACCCAACGAACCTGGGCAGGTAATGCTGCCAAGGGAAATCGATACTCGAAAGAGTATCAAAGTTGTATAGACCCCTTTATAGATCTTTAAGAAAGATTTATAAAGGGTTTTTTTATACGCGATTTTTAAGACTAATTTTAAATTAAGAATAATCGCCCCTTTTATTCGTAACAACATTAATGTAACGAATGAAACATTTATTTCTATTACCTGCAGCTCTTTTAATAACCGCATTAGGTTATTCTCAACAAAAAAATGACACGCTAAGAAAACCCGTGGAAACATTGGATGAAGTATTAGTACAAGCCATCAGAGTAGATGCAGATTCTCCTGTAACCCACTCAGATATTTCTAAGAAAGAACTCGAAAAACGCAATTTAGGACAGGATATTCCTTACCTGTTAAATTATTTACCTTCTGTGGTAACCACCTCTGATGCTGGTGCTGGAGTAGGATATACCTATATTAGAGTTAGGGGTAGTGATGCTTCTCGGGTAAATGTGACCCTTAACGGAATTCCATTTAACGATTCTGAAAGTCAGGGATCTTTCTGGGTTAATTTGCCGGATTTCGCATCTTCAGTTCAAAGCCTTCAATTGCAAAGAGGAGTAGGTACTTCTACCAATGGATCTGGAGCTTTTGGAGCGAGTTTAAATTTGCTTTCAGATGCTGTTTCTGAAGAAGCTTATGGAGAGATTTCTAATTCTGTTGGTTCTTTTGGGACTAGAAAACATAATGTAAAATTAAGCACGGGCTTGTTGCAGGATCATATAGAGATCTCAGGGAGATTATCTACAATAGTTTCAGATGGATATGTAGATCGAGCTTCTTCCGATCTTAAATCTTACTTTTTACAAGCTGCTTATGTCGATGATAATACTTTGATAAAAGCAATCAGCTTTGGTGGGCATGAAAAAACATATCAATCTTGGTTTGGGATAAACAAAGATACATTACAGAGTAACCGAACCTTTAATCCTGCGGGCATGTATACAGATACCGAGGGAAATACTCAATTTTATGATAATGAAGTAGATAATTACAAGCAGGATCATTATCAGTTGCACTGGAATGAGCGTTTTAACAATAACTGGTCTACTAATCTTGGTTTAAAT
>JAGXIK010000026.1 GCA_024635715.1 Gillisia sp. | reverse complement strand
GTTATGAAGCATCTTTGGCTTTTGTTCATGTTCAGGATTTATAAGTCCTAACTCTATGAACAATTGACATCCATTACATACCCCTAGAGATAAGGTGTCCTCTCTTTTAAAGAAATTGTCTAAGGCAGTTTTTGCTTTTTCATTATATAAAAATGCTCCTGCCCAACCTTTTGCACTTCCCAATACATCTGAATTTGAGAAGCCTCCAACTGCAGCAATAAATTGAATTTCTTCCAGATTTTCACGACCCGAAATTAGATCGGTCATGTGTACATCTTTTACATCGAAGCCTGCGAGGTGCATAGCACGAGCCATTTCTCGTTCACTGTTAGAACCTTTTTCGCGAATGATCGCTGCTTTTATTCTTGGTTTCCCTTCAGAAATAACAGGAAGTTTTCCAGTGAAATTCTCTGGAAACTTAAATTCTAGTGGCTGATTCTTATAATTGTTGAAACGTCGCGTAGCATGATCTGTTCCGCTTTGTTCTCTATCTAACATAAAAGAAGTTTTATACCAAACGTCTCTATATGTAGGAATATCAAAATCAAAAGAATCGGTTCCATTAATTACTGAAACTATATCACCTTCAGTAGGAGTTCCGATTTTATAGAATTCAATATTGTTTTCATTTAATATTGTTTCAACTGAAGCATCTTTAGCTTGAAAAACAATTCCGCAGTTCTCATTAAAAAGCAACTTAACCGAATCTTCTTCATTTAGTGATGAGAGATCTAATTTAGCGCCTCTGTTCACTTCAGAAAAACACATTTCTAATAAAGTAGTAATCAATCCACCCGAAGCAACATCATGTCCTGCAAGAATTTTACCTTCAGAAATTAAATTTTGAAGCGTGTTAAAGGTATTTACAAAGTTCTCTGAATTTTTTATAGTAGGAACTTCTGTCCCTATTTTGTTATGAGTTTGAGCAAAAGAACTTCCCCCTAATTTAAAGGTGTCTTGAGAGATATTGATGTAATAAATATCGCCTTTTGGCTGTAAAACAGGTTCTACAACTTTAGTGATATCCTTACAATGTCCGGCTGCAGAAATAATAACAGTTCCCGGAGAGATCACCTCACTACCATCCTCGTTATATTTTTGCTTCATAGATAGAGAATCCTTACCAGTTGGCACATTTATTCCTAGCTCTATGGCAAAATCTGAGACTCCTTTAACAGCCTCATAAAGTCTGGCATCTTCTCCTTCATTATTACAAGGCCACATCCAGTTTGCAGACAAGGAAACAGATTTTAAACCTTGTTCTAATGGCGCCCAAATAAGATTAGTTAGAGATTCAGCAATAGAATTCCTGGAACCTGCCACCGGATCTATCAAGGCAGAAATAGGAGAGTGCCCAAGGGAGGTTGCAACTCCTTCTTTTCCATTATAATCCAGTGCCATTACCCCACAGTTATTAAGTGGTAATTGCAATGCTCCTGCAGTTTGCTGTTTTGCAACTCTACCGGTAACACATCTATCTACTTTGTTTGTTAACCAATCTTTACAAGCTACTGCTTCTAGTTGAAGCACCTGCTCTAAATAATTGTGAATTTTATCTTGCGAATAATTTAGTTCCTTATACTTTCTATGCACAGTTTTATCTGTCATGATCGTCTTTGGAGAGCTTCCAAACATATCATGCATTTTAAGATCCATCGGTTTCTCTCCGGTGGTCTTACTTTTAAACATAAAATTATGATCTTCTGTAACTTCGCCTACATCATACATTGGAGCTCTTTCCCTTTCAGACACACGTTTTAAGACATCTATGTCTTTTTCAGGAATAATTAAACCCATTCTCTCCTGAGATTCATTCCCAATAATTTCTTTTGCTGAAAGAGTAGGGTCTCCAACCGGTAATTTATCCAGATCTATATTTCCACCGGTTTCTTCAACCAGCTCGCTCAAACAGTTCAGGTGTCCACCTGCACCATGATCATGGATAGAAACAATAGGATTTGTTTCACTTTCTACCATACCTCTTATGGCATTGGCAGCACGTTTTTGCATTTCTGGATTGGCACGTTGTACAGCATTTAGTTCTATCCCACTACTAAATTCACCGGTATCTGCGGAAGAAACTGCGGCACCACCCATTCCAATTCTGTAATTATCTCCACCAAGAACAACTATCTTATCACCTTTTTTAGGTATATCTTTAATAGCCTGATCTGCTTTTCCATATCCAATTCCACCAGCAAGCATGATCACTTTATCATAACCTAAAAAACGATTTTCTTCAGCATGCTCAAATGTTAGCACAGAACCTGTGATTAAAGGCTGTCCGAACTTATTCCCAAAATCTGAAGCTCCGTTGGATGCTTTTATAAGAATATCCATGGGAGTTTGATACAACCATTTACGTTCTTCAGTGGCTTTTTCCCATTCTTTTGAATCATCTAAACGAGAGTAAGAAGTCATATAAACCGCAGTTCCGGCTAAAGGAAGAGATCCTTTACCACCGGCCAATCTATCTCTTATTTCTCCACCACTTCCTGTAGCAGCACCATTAAAAGGCTCTACAGTTGTTGGGAAATTATGAGTTTCAGCTTTTATTGATATAACAGAATCAAAATCTGTATTCTGATAAAAATCTGGTTTATCTGGAGTTTTTGGTGCAAATTGCTCCACTCTTGGGCCTTTTACAAAGGCTACATTATCTTTATATGCCGAAACGATATCATTAGGATTCACTTCTGAAGTCTTTCTGATCATTTTGAAAAGAGAAAAAGGTTTCTCTTTTCCATCTATCACAAATGTTCCATTAAAGATCTTATGACGGCAATGTTCTGAATTCACCTGTGAGAATCCGAACACTTCAGAATCTGTTAAGGATCTTTCAAGTTTTGTAGATAATTCTTCTAAATATTTTACTTCTTCATCATTAAGAGCCAAGCCTTCCTGTTTATTAAAAGCGTTGACATCTTTAATTTCCAAAACCGCCTGTGGTTCTGTGTTTACTGTATAAATTTCCTGATCTAAACCATCAAATTTTTGAGAAAGCATAGGATCAAAATCATGAAAATGAGCGTCTACTTTTAAAAACTCTTCAATTCTAATTATTCCGGGTATCCCCATTGTTTGGGTGATCTCTACAGCATTGGTACTCCAAGGAGAAACCATAGCGGCGCGGGGACCAACAAAAAAATCTGCCAGAGCAGAATTGTTTAGGAGTTGAGCGTCGCCAAAAAGCCAGTCTAATTTTGATATATTTTGTGCAGAAAGGGAAGAGTGCGTTTGCACTGCATAAACCTTTGAGGTTTGGGTTCCGAAGAATAGGATCATTCTAAGCTATTTTGTGTGTTGTTGTGTAAGTGCAAAAATAACTTTTTTAGACATAAATATCTGTCTAAATCTGAATTATTCCGTATCCGGAATTGACAAGGTTTCGGTTATACTTGAAAGTGGATTTTATTTACGTTTTGAGTCTAATAATTTATTGTTAATAATGAATTGATCAAATCATTCTGGATTATTATATAGAGTTTAATCCACACTTCCTGTTCCCCTGAAGTAATTCCGATAGCGATCAGAGTTATTTCATTATCCCATTTGTGGGGATAGGACCCTGAAAATCTCGATGATTTGGCTCAGGTTGACGTGGCAATTTCAAAGAGAATAATTGGTTATTGGAGTCAAAATTTAGATACAAAATTGTATTTGTATTACTAACTGTCCAAAAGGAGATATTATTTCAAACATTGATTCCAATTTGTCTTGTTACAATTAAAAAAAAAGCAGGATAATTCTAAAAAATTATAGAATTATCCTGCTTGTGAGTGTTGAAGTTAACTATAAAGTTTAATAAATTAATCGTTAACGATAAATGCGTGTATTACCCCTGGTATCCAACCAATAATTGTAAGTATTATGCTAATTATTAAAGCTGAACCTACACCGTGTTTCATAAAAACAGCCAAAGGCGGTAATAATATATTGAGTATAATTATTAGTGGTGACATATATAATATTTTTTAGAAATGATTAATCATATTTTTCTTCTTTTCTTTCTTCGGAGACAGTAAGCATTGGAGAACCAGTGGCTCCTCCAAAAAACGCAGCAAGAGCACCTAAAAAGAATATCAGAAATGCTGCAATACTTATTTTTCCAATGGCATCAGCTGCTTTATCGCTATACTCAACAGCTTTCTGTTTTGCTTTTGCATAATAACTTTCTGCTTTATTCACAGCTTTTTCGATGTTTTTATCCCACTTGTTTACCAGGCCTTCAATTTCTGCTTCGGACAATTCGGTGTTCTCAACCAAATAAACCTTCATATCCTCTTTGTTTAAATAGTCTTGATTTCCATCAACAGTAATATTCAAATCTCCGTTATCATCAAGGTCAAAAGACAGATCATTAAAGAACTGATCTATATTTTTGTCTAAATTAAGATTGTTGTAAGCCTCTTGAGTTTCACTTTCAACTTCACTAATTATTTCCCTTGCCTCTCCAGAAGCGTCTTCAGGGAGTATATCATATTTCTCGGCTTTGTTGATTAGTTGGAAGGCTTCGGTTTTAATCTTTTCGTAGGAAAAATTCACATCATTTTTTCCTTTGTTTTGAGCTTCATCCATTTGCACAATAATCTTTTCTGATTGAGAATTCCCAAACAATCCTGAAATTGCACTTGACATTCCATTTACCATTGTACCAATTGTAGAGGTAATTAGATATATAGAGATCAATGCAAATAGTGCCCAAGCTAAAAAGCCATGAAGACCCCCGTCTGAATTTGATGGAAGTCCAGACATCCGGCCAGCAACGAGACCACCCACAAAAAGTGCAACGAGGTTAGAAATCCCCATCCATATAAGCGCACCTGTGCCTAAGCCCTTTAATGGGTTTGCTTCTGTCATTGGATCAATTGTAGTCAACCCAATTCCAAGTCCAAGAAGGTTAAGCATTAAAACTACTGCTAAAGCCGTTAATGTTCCTGCAAATATTGCACCCCAAGATATTCTTGAAACTTTATTTGCTAAATTTTCGAATGTTGTTCGAGTGTATGCCATTTGTTGGTTTTTTCATGTTAAACATATGAATATAACAGTTTCAAATTATTATTTAAAAAATTTGGCTTAATTATAACATCTTAGTCTTTAAAGCATAATGGGATTTTAATCTTAGGAAATTAACATTAATGATGAGATTTCAGAACCATTTTTTTGTAAAAAATCTAATTTAAGTTTAGCTTTAGAGGTTCTAATATCAGTCAATTTCAAATCTTGAAAGAGAAAAGTAAAATTATTCTTTGATTAAAATAGGGTCGTAAAAAAGTTTGGATTGACTAATCGATGAATTTCGATTTCTTAAAAATAATACTTCAAGGATAAATTAGTATTTCACCTGAACCAAGTTGTTTTTAAAAAAAACCTATCCCATACTTTTTAGGGTTTCAATCAGTTTTCGGAAATACTTAAATTCAGATTATTTGAAGCTTTATAATCTCTAATGAAATGTTACCATCTATTTTGAGCTTTAGAGCCGCCCCAAATTACTGATGCTAAATATGGATTGTCTATAAATGGGTTTCGGTTTCCCTGAGCTTTGTAAATTATATCATTTCGCTGAATTTCAATTGGAGAGATTGGGTCTTGTGCATTCCATTTCAAAAAAAGATCAATACTCCCAACAGATTCAAAGTCTTCGTTATACCTTAGGTTTAAATAAAAGATCATTCGGGAGACATCTCCTACCCATTCCTCTCCGGGATACCAAGAATTATTAGAGACCAATTTGTATTTTCCGCTTCCTGAAGTATAGCGATAATTCCTTCTTTGAGCATTGATTTTTATATCTGCAGTTCTTAAATGATGCAGATCTGCTTCTGCAGTATTATCAATTAAAGAGCGAGGATAAATATGCTCCGTATTAAATGTTTGAGGTTGATGGTTATTGCTGCTGGAATAAAACTCTCTTTTATCGCGACTTTCTCCTGAGTAGATCAATAAAATATTTCTAGCATTCGAGGGGTCTTCATCTGCCAAATATAAAAACTGATGTCTTTGGTAATATTCTAAAAATCTAGTGTGCTTGGCAATAGTAGTAATAGCCAAATCTTCTTTTAGTTCATTTCCTTGAAGACTAAAATCTACATTATCATAATAGGAAGTGAGTTCAGTAGGAATATGTAGTTCTTTAGCATTTCCAATTGCGAGTTGAGAATTTCTATTTTCAGATTTGCATCCCAAAAGGATTAGAAAGGAAAATATTAAATATAATACCCTAATCCTATTACGCATGTCTTAGTTTTTCTGAAGAAGTGCCATGTAAAAACCATCATAGCCAGATTCTGATGATAGTAATTTCTTGTCTTTTACTAGTTTGAAATCTTTCCCGTTTTCACTTGCAAGAAACTTTTCTACTTGTTCTTGATTTTCTGAAG
>JAGXIK010000144.1 GCA_024635715.1 Gillisia sp. | reverse complement strand
TAAGATATTCTATTTCCTCTTGTCTTGTTAATTGCTTGTCTCTAATAGGCGTAATAATTTCTATCTCTGGAGCTAATATTTGAAAGATCATATCAAATCTTACTTGGTCATTACCCGCACCAGTACTTCCATGAGCAATGTAGCCGGCTCCAATTTCTTTCGCGTAATTCACGATCTCTATGGCTTGTATAATTCGTTCAGCACTTACAGATAAAGGGTAGGTGTTGTTTTTAAGAACATTCCCAAAAATTAGATACTTTACTACTTTGTTGTAGAATGTTGAAATCGCATTGATATTCTTATAGGATTTCGCTCCCATCTTAACTGCTTTCTCGCCAATCTCCTTTATTTCCGCTTCTGAAAATCCTCCGGTGTTCACACTTACCGCATGAATCTCTGTGTTTTCTTCCTGAGATAAATACTTTGCACAATAAGAAGTATCTAAACCTCCGCTATATGCTATTACTATTTTTTTCATTTTTATTTTTATTTAAAATTTTCTTGTCTAAATATTCTGATAGCTCGCGGACTTGTTTAAACTTCTCATAATTGAGATTCTGAAACAAGTTACCATTGACATATCTTTAATTAATTACTATAGACCCTGAAACAAGTTCAGGGTGACGATACTGGTTCTTAGAATTACCGTCATGCTGAACTTGTTTCAGCATCTAATTAGAGATGCTAATAATTATGTCAATTTCCTACGATAGATAAAACTTTTTATCCCGGGGCTCAGAATGACCTTGAACTATTATATTTACTCCTTTTGATCTTTTTCCTTTTTATAAAAAAGGGTTTGCTTAATATTCTTCAACCTTCTATATGTTTTTTCATTGAAGGTTTCGTGCCTTGGCTTTTCACTTTTCTTCTTATTGGGATCGTACATCATACCAGTACAAAGGCACATTTTACGCTCTGTACGAGTAAGAATATCGTAGTTTTTACATGTTTGGCAGCCCTTCCAAAAGCTTTCATCATCGGTTAGTTCAGAAAATGTAACAGGCTGGTATCCCAATTCGTAATTGATCTTCATTACCGCTAGTCCTGTAGTTATTCCAAAGATCTTTGCACCGGGAAATTTCTTTTTGGAATGTTCGAAAATGGCTTTTTTAATATCTTTTGCCAGACCCTGATTTCTATAATCTGGACTTACAATAAGACCGGAGTTGGCGACAAACTTATCATGTCCCCATACTTCGATGTAACAGAATCCTGCAAATTTATCTCCATCTAATGCAATAATAGCGTTGCCATTCTCCATTTTGGTGATAATGTATTCTGGGGTTCTTCGGGCTATACCCGTGCCCCTGACTTTAGCTGATTCTGCTATAGTTTCGCAAATGATCTCTGCATAATTTGCATGAGATTTATTAGCAATGAGTATTTTCATCTGCTAAAAGATTAAAGTTTGAATAAAAAAGTTTTGATATTTCTGAAGGAAGAACCGGACTCACCTAAGTTCCATAAAATTATATACGCACAAGGCGGCGCGGAAAACTGCGTACGGGAGAATTTTCAGAAGTGTTTCTGAAATTATTTAAAGTATATATGGAGAATGTGGTTTTCAAAATGATAAAAGTAAAATAATATTAAAAAAAGGGAATGCGCAGCTTACCGACTGAAGCGGGGCCTAAAGCGCAAATTGAATATTATTTCTGTAGTTGAAATCACAAGGTAAATTTAAACTAAATTTTTAAAGCACATACTTATTTATATTAAAAATTGAAATAAATCCGGATTATCATTTAAATATTGTCCGTAAAATTTATTCTCCTTCATACGTTCTACCAAAGGTAAAAAGTCTTTTGAATCTTTAAGTTCTATCCCCACAACCGCAGGGCCATTTTCTCTGTGGTGTTTTTTAGAATATTCAAAATGAGTAAT
The DNA here is from genome assembly GCA_024635715.1 of Gillisia sp. GTDB lineage: Bacteria > Bacteroidota > Bacteroidia > Flavobacteriales > Flavobacteriaceae > Gillisia. Next base: position 7,234 of record JAGXIK010000144.1, on the reverse strand, counting down.
ATCATCATCTGGACCAAGAACTTTTGCAACAAATTGCTTTAATGCTCCTGCCCGCTGAGGGAAAGGAACAATGAAATAATGTTTAAGTCCTGCATAAAGCAAAGCTTTTTCTTTTATTTCAGCAGTTCGAGTAATATCGTTATTACTTCCACTCACAACACAAACCACATTTTTCCCTTTGATCTCTTCAGCAAAGGTATCTAATGCAGTAATAGACATTGCTCCTGCAGGTTCCACTACAATCGCATCCTGATTATACAAATCCAGAATTGTCTGGCATATTTTACCTTCTGGCACTGTGATCATTTCATCGAGAAAATTCTGGCATATTTCAAAATTTCTCCTACCCACCTTTTGCACAGCTGCTCCATCTACAAATCTGTCTATCTCTTTAAGCTCCGTAAGTTTACCTGTTTTTAGTGAGGTACTCATAGACGGTGCACCTTCCGGTTCCACCCCAATAATCTTGGTATTGGGAGATAGTTTTTTGAAAACTGAAGATAACCCGGCAAGTAAACCTCCACCACCAAGGGGTGCGAAAATATAATCTATTGGCCCGTCTGCTTGATCCAAAATTTCCAATCCAATAGTCGCCTGGCCTTCTATTACTTTTTCATCATCAAAAGGATGAATAAATACCATATTGTATTTATCCCCATATTTTATGGCATTTTTATAAGAATCATCAAAAGTGTCACCCTTCAAGACCACCTCAACCCATTTTCCACCAAACATTCTAGTTTGCTCGACCTTTTGTTTAGGAGTCGTTATTGGCATAAAGATCACGCCTTTCGCCTCTAACTTATTGCATGCAAAAGCAACACCCTGTGCATGATTCCCAGCACTAGCACAAATTACACCTTTGCTTAATTGATCCAAAGGCAAACTAGAAATCTTGTTATATGCCCCACGTATCTTATAAGATCTAACCTGCTGTAAATCTTCTCTTTTAAACATAACATTGGCTTCGTACCTTTTACTGTAAGTAAAAGATGGAGCTAATGGAGTTTTGATCGCTACTTTTGAGATACGTTCTGCGGCTTGCTGCACCGCCTCAATTTGTGGAATATAGATTTCTTTTTTAACTAAGGAATTGCTCATTATTCGTGTATCTTTTTCATTTCGGTCATGGCCTCTCTCAGCTGCTCACCTATTATTTCCACTGGATGTTTTCTAATAGAAGCATTCACTTCGATCAGTTTCTTGTTATCTACTCCAGAATCCTTTGTCCCATAAGCTTTTCCTATTAATCCAGATTCTAAATTATCAATATAGTCTTTGATCAATGGCTTACAGGAATGATCAAATAGATAACAACCGTATTCAGCAGTGTCAGAAATAATCCTGTTCATCTCATAAAGCTTTTTACGAGCTATCGTATTTGCAATTAGCGGAGTTTCGTGCAAAGATTCATAATATGCAGATTCTGCAATGATCCCGGCTTCTACCATAGTTTCAAAAGCCAACTCAACTCCAGATTTTACAAAAGCAACCAATAAAAGTCCTTTGTCAAAATATTCCTGTTCTGAGATTTCCTCTTGGGTCGCTTCTGTTTTTTCAAAAGCGGTGTTTTCTGTTGCTGCTCGCCATTCTAATAACTCCTTATCGTCTTTTTCCCAATCTTTCATCATTCTGGTGCTAAACGCTCCAGATATAATGTCGTCCATATGTTTTTGAAAAAGAGGACGCATAATAGTTTTTAATTCTTCTGATATTTCAGCCGCTTTTATTTTGGCTGGATTGGAAAGTCTATCCATCATATTGGTGATCCCTCCATGTTTCAAGGCTTCGGTAATGGTTTCCCAACCATACTGAATTATTTTTGCGGCATATGCCGGCTCCACTCCTTCAGCCACCATTTTATCAAAACTTAAGATAGATCCGGTTTGGAGCACACCACATAAAATAGTTTGTTCTCCCATCAGGTCCGATTTTACTTCGGCCACAAAAGAGGAATCCAACACACCAGCCCGATGTCCTCCTGTTGCAAATGCATATGCTTTTGCCCAATTATATCCTTTTCCTTCAGGATCGTTCTCCGGATGAACGGCTATTAGGGTAGGAACCCCAAATCCTCTCTTATATTCTTCTCTCACTTCAGATCCCGGGCATTTAGGAGCCACCATTATTACCGTAATATCTTCTCGGATCTTCATCCCCTCTTCCACAATATTGAAACCATGAGAATAAGACAAAGCAGCACCTTTTTTAATAAGTGGTACTATTTTCTTTATAACTGAAGTATGTTGTTTATCTGGAGTTAAATTAATTACAAGGTCTGCAGAAGGTATAAACTCTTGGTAAGTGCCAACTTTAAAATTATTTGAAGAAGCGTTTTTAAAAGATTGTCTTTGATCTTTTATAGCATCTTCTCTTAAAGCATAGGTGATATCTAGTCCGCTGTCGCGCATGTTCAAACCTTGATTTAAACCTTGGGCACCACAACCTACTATTACTATTTTTTTATCTTTTAATGCATTAATTCCTTCGCTAAATTCTTCACTTAGCATAAATCTACAAGTACCCAATTGGGCTAATTGATCTCTTAAGGAAAGGCTATTAAAATAATTTGTCATGAGTTTATATTTATGGCATTAAATTCTTCAAGAATACTTGAAATTGGCATTTCATTTTTGGATACTGCTATTTTTCCGGAGCGAACAAATTGCATCAATCCATAGGGTTTTAATTTTTCGTATAAATTATCTATTTCGTGGCGTTTGCCTGTTTTCTCAATAACAAAGAATTTGGGCGTCACTGTAACAATGCGTGCATTGGTCTCTTTTATAAAATCCTGAATAGTAAGATCTTCAACAAATTCGGCTGAATTCACTTTATAAAGCGCCGTTTCCTGAAAAATCAATTCTTCATCTGTATGATAATAAGCGCGTATTACTTCTATTTGCTTCTCTATCTGTCCAATGATCTTCTTCACCTGCTCTTCAGTAATTTCAACCACAATTATAAATCGCATTACCTCATTTACCTCGCTTTTGGAAGCTGTGATACTTTCTATATTGAAATGTCTCTTCAAGAAGATTGCTGCGATCCTGCTCAATAATCCTATGTTGTTTTCCGTATAAATAGAAACAGTATAATTTTTCTTTTCCATTACTCTAATCTTATGTCTGAAACTGAAGCTCCCGTTGGAATCATAGGAAATACATTTTCTTCTTGTTCTACTTTCACCTCTAAGAAATATGCCTCCGGAGAATCCATCATTTCTTTAATTGCTTCTTGTAATTGACTACGTTCAGTCACTTGTTTAGCTTTTATATAGTAACCTTTAGCTATTGCTACAAAATCAGGATTTATTAACTCTGTGCTGGCATAGCGTTTATCAAAGAACATTTGTTGCCATTGCCTAACCATTCCCAGAAAACCATTGTTAAGCACTACAATTTTTACGGGAACTTTTGTTTGAAAAATGGTTCCCAGTTCCTGAATGGTCATTTGAAATCCCCCATCTCCAATAATTGCCACAACTTGTCTGTTTGGCATTCCCATCTTCGCACCTATTGCAGCTGGCAAGGCAAACCCCATAGTCCCTAAGCCACCAGAAGTAACATTACTTCTTGATTGGTTGAATTTAGCATATCTGCAGGCTACCATTTGATGTTGACCCACATCAGAAACTATAATAGCTTCTCCTTTAGATGTAGTATTAATTTCATCTATTACCTCTGCCATTCCTAATTTCCCTTGTTTAGGGCTTAGTTCATTTTTAATGATCTTATCATATTCTATTTTGTACAGATCTTTGAATTTTTGGTGCCAAGTATCATGATTATTCGGCTTTAAATATCCTAACAATAGCTGCAAAGTCTCTTTTACATCTCCCAATACAGCAACCTCTGTTTTTACGTTTTTATCGATCTCTGCCGGATCTATTTCAAAATGGATCACCTTAGCTTGTTTTGCATAATGTTCCAGATTTCCGGTAACCCTATCATCAAAACGCATCCCAATAGCTATCAAAACATCACTATCATTGGTGAGGACATTTGGCCCATAATTTCCATGCATTCCAACCATTCCTACATTTAACGGATGATCTGTAGCCATCGCTGAAAGGCCCAAAATGGTCCATGCAGCAGGAATTCCTGCTTTTTCCACTACTTGTTGTAATAAAGTTTCTGCCCCACCTAAAATTACGCCTTGGCCAAAAACGATCATCGGTTTTTTAGCTGAATTAATTAAGTCTGCAGCTCGTTCTACTTCAAAAAGATCTACTTTTGGAAAAGGTTTATAACTTCTAATTCCTGTACATTTTTTATAAGTGAATTCCATGCTTGCAAACTGAGCATCTTTGGTAATATCTATCAATACAGGTCCCGGTCTACCAGATCTGGCTATGTAAAATGCCTTTGCCAGTACTTCCGGAATCTCTTCTGCTTTTGTAACTTGATAATTCCATTTGGTCACAGGGGTTGAGATCCCTATGATATCAGTCTCCTGAAAGGCATCGCTCCCCAATAGATGTGAACCAACCTGGCCCGTAATACAAACCATCGGAGTAGAATCTATCTGCGCATCTGCAATTCCAGTCACCAAATTTGTAGCACCTGGACCAGAAGTGGCTATGCATACCCCTACTTTACCAGTTACTCTTGCATAGCCTTGGGCTGCATGAGTAGCACCTTGCTCATGCCTAGTGAGGACATGATGAATTTTATCTTGATACTTATACAATTCGTCATAGACAGGCATGATCGCCCCTCCCGGATACCCATAAATGGTATCTATTCCCTCTTCCAACAAACATTTTATCACAGCTTCTGCACCAGAAACTGTTATTGGAGCTTGTTTGATTATCTTCTCCTTTTTGGCTGTTTTAACTTCCATAATTCAACTAATTAAAATTCATCTGTAACACATCCCTGAGAGGCAGAGGAAACTGTCCTTGCATATTTATAAAGCACTCCTTTACTGAATTTAAGTGCCGGTGCCTCCCAATTTTTTTTCCTACTCTCTATTTCTGAATCACTTAAGGCTACGCTAATAGTATTGTTTTCGGCATTTATAGTGATCTCATCACCATCCTTAAGAAATGCAATTAATCCACCTTCCTGAGCTTCCGGGGTTATGTGGCCTACCACAAACCCATGAGTCCCTCCGGAAAATCTACCATCGGTAATTAAAGCAACATCTTTTCCTAATTTCGCTCCCATTATTGCTGCAGTAGGTTTAAGCATTTCAGGCATTCCTGGTCCTCCTTTTGGGCCCTCAAAACGGATTACTATTACATCTCCTTTGCTTACTTTTCCTTCTGAAATGCCATCGTTGGCTTCATATTCAGAATTATAAACTTTTGCTTTACCCTTAAATTTCAAGCCTTCTTTTCCTGTGATCTTTGCTACAGAACCTTCTGTAGCTAAATTCCCGTAAAGGATGCGGATATGTCCCGATTTCTTAATAGGATTATCAATGGGAAAGATCACATCTTGTCCTTCCTCTAGATCTGGAACATTCTCCAGATTTTCTGCTAATGTCTTTCCGGTTACAGTTAAGCAATCCCCATGAAGCATTCCTTCTTTCAGCATATACTTAAGAACCGCTGGAATTCCTCCAACCCTGTGTATATCTTCCATTAGATATTTTCCACTTGGTTTTAGATCGGCTAAAAAAGGAGTGGAGTCACATATTTTTTCGAAATCGTCCATTCCAAATTCTACTTCTGCTGCTTTCGCAATTGCTAAATAATGCAGCACGGCATTCGTAGACCCTCCAAGTACAGTGAGCAATCTTATGGCATTTTCCATAGATTTTCTTGTAACTATATCCTTTGGTTTTATATCTCTTTCTATCAATAAACGTATCGCCTTTCCGGCTTCTTTGCTTTCCTCCTTCTTTTCTTTGCCAATAGCAGGATTAGATGAGTTGTAAGGCAGCGCCATTCCCAAAGCTTCAATAGTAGAAGCCATAGTATTTGCGGTATACATTCCTCCACATGCTCCAGCTCCCGGACATGCTTTTTCAATTACACTATCATAATCTTCATCGCTAATATCCCCAGCAACCTTTGCTCCCCATGCTTCAAATGCTGAAACTACATCCAGTTTTTCACCTTTATGACATCCTGAAGCTATAGTACCACCATAAACCAAGATAGCTGGGCGATTAACTCGCAACATAGCCATCAAAGCTCCCGGCATATTCTTATCGCATCCTACCACGGTGATCATAGCGTCATAAGACATTGCTTGTACCACAGTTTCCATTGAATCTGCAATAAGATCACGGGAAGGCAAGGAATATCTCATTCCCGGAGTACCCATAGAAATCCCATCGCTTACTCCAATTGTATTGAAGATAAGGCCCACCGTTTTACTGGAGTTACAACCTTCCTTAACCAATTTTGCTAGGTCGTTAAGATGCATATTACAGGGATTCCCCTCATAACCAGTGCTGGCTATCCCTACAAAAGGCTTTTTAAAATCGTCCTTGGTTAACCCGATGGCATGTAACATGGCTTGGGCCGCAGGGTTGGAATCATTCTGTGTTAAAATCTTACTATACTTATTATTCATCGTAGTTTATCAATCAAAAAATTTAAGTCAACAACCTCAAGGCAAGCCCAGCAGTTGTATCCCGACAGCTCGGGAGGAAATAATTTTAAAATTTCGAGGCAAGCCTCGGGGACTTAACCCCTCAATAAGAGATTAAAATTAGTTTCTTAAGTGTAGAAGTATATATATAGGCCTAGATGAAAATTAATTCCAAAGGAAGAATTAAAATTATAAAAAATTGATTATCAACACTTTAACCTTGGCTGTATTACGATAGCTGATGGATTCAATTTTTATAACAAAAATATCTGCAAAACCACCAATATAGAAAACTCGCAACTTCAATGAACTGATACTACTAGAGAACAAAAACTGTCAATCGGTATGGTTGGAAATAGTAGAAGTGGAAACTATAGTGGCAAACATCCTGATGACACTTTTTTCGTCAAACGATTATAACCAAAAAGGGAACATCGTTAGATGTCCCCTTTAATTATGCACTTTAAGGTGATAAAATAAATAAATTAAAATGTTTATGATGAGATTTTAATATTCTTCCTTTTTAGAGAATAAAGATCCAATCTTCTATCCTTCATATTTCTAACACTTCCGAAGCTGTGTAGTTCTTTAAGCAGATCCAGATCTACATCTACTAGCAATGTACTTTCCGTATTCGGGGTAGCTTCAGCTTTAATTCCGTTAACCGGGAAAGCAAAGTCTGAAGT